>JAITJY010000411.1 GCA_031278675.1 Bifidobacteriaceae bacterium | reverse complement strand
GGGTACATATCACCGCTACAATACGAACAGCGGCTCATCGAGCAAGCCAAGCAAGCCGAAGGAAACTAAAAAACTGTCCGGCAAACGGGGTTAACCTCAGCCGCAGACAGCGCCAGGCGCGGGCCGACTTTGCTCAAGGCCCTGCCCCTGACCGAACCGAACCGCCGCCCGGCCCCGCCGAAGCTAGCGCTGCGGCGCGCGCGTTAGCCTTGATCCATGTCTTTTCTGCGTGTGCAAGTGGTGATCACGCTGATTTTGTCAGCGGCGGCTTTCGTCACCGAACTTTGGGCGTTCCTGTCTGCCCTCAAGGCGTCGGCTGGCGCATATGCGCTGGCGGGAAAGCTGAGCAAGAGGGCGTGGTGCGTTATCACGGGCGCGAGCGCCCTGGTTGGGTTTGCGGCCCTGCCCACACCGGTGCAGACGATCGGGTTTGCGGGGATCTTGTTCATCGCCGCTCTGGTGGCGGCGCTCGTTTTCCTGGTGTCGGTGCGGCCGAAGGTTCGTGCGGGCAAACCGCCCGCCGGCAATAACCGAACCGGGGGTTGGTGACGTGCACGCCGACCCGAAGCCGAGCCGCCCGCGCAGCGCCGGAAGCCGAACCGATGCCGACCACATGCACGCCGAGCCGCAGCCGAGCCCCCCGCCCAGCGCCGCTAACCGAACCGGGGGTTGGTGACGTGCGTGCGGTGATCCAGCGCGTCATCGGCGCGAGTTGTACTACGGGCGGGCGCCAACTTGCGGGTTTCGACGGCGAGGGTCTGGTCGTGTTGTTGGGTGTGACTCACGGCGACGGCGCCGACGCGGCGGACCGGATGGCCCGCAAGATTGCGGAACTCAAGCTGCTCCGGGGCGACCGCTCGGTCCTGGAGGCAGCCGCACCGGTCCTGGTGGTCAGCCAATTCACACTCTATGCGGACACCAAGAAGGGCCGGAAACCGTCCTGGTCCAAGGCCGCCCCCGGCCCGGTGGCCGAACCCCTGATAGAACGCGTCGCCGCCTCCTTAGAAGACCGCGGCCTGGTGGTCGGCCGCGGCGCCTTCGGCGCCGATATGCTCGTGACACTCGCCAACGACGGCCCAGTAACCCTGATAGTCGACACCTGACAACCCAGTCCCAAGAAGTGACAGATGCATCGGTTCCCCGCGGCCGGCAGCGTCCGGGGCTTGAAGCCAGTGCCCAGGCATCGGGGATCCCCGGCAGCCCACAATGCGCACCTGCAAGGCTGTGACCTGCAAATATGTGAGGTCAGAACTCAGGCTGGCGGGTTCGGGCGCCGCCGCCGCAGGCGGAGCATGGAGCCCTCTTACCAACACGTGGCGCAAGCGCCGCGCCGCCGATTTGACACTTTGTTTGGCGCACCCCCATACTAAGTCATTAGGAGGGGTACCACTACACAGACGAACTCACCCCCTTCCAGGTAGGAGACTACGATGTCCACCTCGCACAAAACACTGACTTGCTTGGTTGCCGTTGCCCTTTTCGGCACGGGAGCGCTCGCCGGTTGTGGCCAAGACAACGATGCCGCAACCGACGGAGCCAACCAATCGATCACCATTGCGCTCTCCTCGAGCCCTTCCGAAGTCGCATTGCGCGAGATCGCCAAGGAGTTTGAGGCAGCCACCGGCATAGCAGTGACAATTGTCGATCTAACTTATGAACAAATCGGAACCAAAGTCCTGCTGGCGGGCAAGCAAAACACGGCCAGTTACGATGTGGTCCAGTTCGACAGCCCAATGTTAGCCGCTCTGGCGGCCGGCGGAGCGCTCGCCGACATTGGCACCTATATCGCCGAATCAGATAAGTACGATGCCGCAGACGTGCCAGAACAAGTCCAGGAATACTCGAAATTCAACGGCACAAGCTACGGCGTAGCGCTCTCCACGGAACCGTATATCCTCTGGAACAATGCGAAGCTCCTCGCCGACAACGGCCTGATCCCGGCCGACACACTCGACCAATATGCCGCCAACGCTAAGGCGCTGCAGGCGGCAGGAGCGTGGGGCTCTAATTCAGGATTCGGTTCCGACATTGGCGCCTATTACTGGCTGGAATCGGTTTACCTCTTCGGCGGCCGGCTCAATCAGCCCGGACAGTGCGTCTCAGCGCTCGATTCGCCGCAAGCCCAAGAAGCGACCGAATTCTACTTCGACATGCTGCCAACCACGCCTCCCACTTCCATCAACGGTGGTGGCAATGAAATGACGACAGCTTTTGTTCAAGGCGACGTGGGCCAAATGATCAATGCGACCGGGTACTACTCCATCGTGGCTGATCCGGAACAGTCCCAGATCCCCAATGACTTCGAGATGACTCCGCCACCGCAGGGTGACGATGGGCGTCACACCCTGATGTTCGGTTGGTTGATCGGCGTCACCGAGAACTCCACCGCCAAAGACGCGGCCTGGAGCTTTATCGAATACGCCCTCGGGAAGGACGCGATCCCTCACCTGATCGACTTGGGTGCGCCGCCGCCGGCGCGGTATTCGTTGACGGAATCGCAAGCTATCCGGGACGCCATACCCTATGTCGACTTGCTGGTTGAAGCCGCCGCCACAGGCGAACACCTCACCTACACACCGGTGATGAGCGAGATCATCACCGAGGTGTCGGCTTTGCTCTCGCAGGCCGCGACCGACGGCAGTGGAGCTGCGGGATTCCTGCCGAAAGCTCAGGCCAAGGTAACCGAGATCCTGGGCGGCGCTGAAACCTGCGGGTGATGTCACGAAATGAAGCGGTCCGGGGCGCGCCTAGCGCGTCAGGCGTGCCCCGGGCGCTAAACCGCAAGAAGGGGTCAAAGCCGAGTCGGCGGCGCTCGGCCGCCGGCCTCGCCATGGCCGCGCCAGCGCTCGGCATCCTCGCACTGGTCGTCGCCATCCCGTTGGGTGTGGCCGTCTACCAGTCCCTGACCGACTCGTCACTCACCAAAGTGGGGCCAACTGAATTCGTCGGGACCGAAAACTACACCGACAGGGTCGCCACTCCCGAATTCGGGCAAGCAGTCTTCGTCACGGCCGCGATCATGGCGCTGTCGCTAGCTGTCCAACTGCCAATCGGGTATTGGTTGGCCTTAGCGCTCAGTCGGCCTGCCCGGGCCTCGCGGATAATGCGGACAGTCATTACCCTTCCCATGATGCTGACCCCCGTCGCTGTCGGCCTGATGTGGCGTTTTCTGGCCGACCCAGGTCTTGGCGTAATCCGGCTGGTGGCCTCCTGGTTCGACCCGGACGCCATGCCCAATGCGCTGGGGTCTGAATTCGGGGCATTGATGTTGGTTGTCCTGATCAACTCCTGGATCAACATCCCACTGGTCACCATCTTGTTGTTAGCGGGAATGATGGGCATCTCCGAAGAACTCTACGAGGCGGGACGAATAGACGGGGCCAACCGCTGGCAACTGCGCTGGCATGTCACAATCCCCGGCATAGCGCCGGTCATTGCCGTAGCAAGTGTCCTCAGGCTCGCCGGCGACTACCGGATGTTCGACCTGGTCTACACCGTGACCCGCGGCGGACCCGGCAGCGCGACACGCAACCTGTCGATGCTCGCCTACCAAGAGGCACTGGTCAACTACAACACCGGCCGGGCCAGCGCCATGGCAGTCACGATGGCGCTCTTGGCCGTTCCAGCCTACGTTCTCTACCGGCGGGTGACGAAACTATGAAACCAACCGTCTCACTGCCGCGCCGGCTAAGCTGGTTTGGGATCATGGCTATCGCCGCACTCATCAGCCTTGGGCCGGTCATCTGGACACTGTCGACGTCTCTCAAATCACAGATCGAGACGCAACAGTTCCCCCCAACCCTGATACCCAGTGACATCCGTCCTTCCAACTATTCCCAACTATTTTCGTCGGCCGAATTCATGGCAGCCGCATCGACTTCAGCGATTGTGACCATAGCGGTCACCGTGCTGGTCTTACTGATTGCTTTCCCCTGCGCCTATGGATTGGTCAGGCTGCGCGCTTTCGGTTCACGCATTCTGCTACTGCTGGTTGCTCTAGCACAAACCGTGCCGGCGATCGTGTTTCTCATCCCAATTTACTGGATGGCCTCTAACGTGGGCCTGTATGACACACAAACAATTCTCGTCGTGGTTTACACCGGCCTGCTAGTGCCATTTTCTACTCTTATCCTTGCCGCCTTCCTCCGGGGCATCCCGATAGAAGCCGAAGAAGCGGCCTTAGTCGATGGCTGCAGCCATTTCGGCGTACTAAGGCGCATTGTGCTACCCATGTCCCGGCCGGCGTTGGCGACCGCCGCCCTATTTACCGCTCTGTATTCTTGGAATGAATTCCTGGTAGCCGCAGTACTGGGCGGGGACCGCGCGCGGCCCCTAACGGTCTATATTTCACATTTCGTCACGCAAAAGACCATTGAATGGGGTCCGATGTGTGCCGCCGTGTCCGTCGTCTTGCTCCCGGTGCTGATCGCAGTCATCGCTCTGCAGCGGCACCTGGTAACAGGCCTCACAATGGGCGCGGTCAAAGGATGAACCCACTCACAATCCACAAGAGAGGAAATCATGGAAACTCCACTCGCCATCGGCATAGTTGGTGCCGGCAACATGGGCAAGGTCTACTCGCAAGTCATCAGCGAAACAGGATTGCGGTTCCGCGCCAAAGTTGCCGCCGTGTGCGACACGGCGGCGGAGCGCGCCCAGCAACTGGCCGGCCCTGACGCCGCAAGCTATGACAACTTAGAAGCAATGCTAGATTCCGAAAAGCTCGACCTGGTGTATCTGGCGACGCCAGATCACCTACACCGCAAGCCGTTTGAAGCGATCATGGCCGCCGGCGTGCCTTGCCTGGTCGAAAAGCCTCTGGCGGCC
>JAITJY010000388.1 GCA_031278675.1 Bifidobacteriaceae bacterium | reverse complement strand
GTCCGCCTGGACCTGCCACGGCCGGAAGAACTGGTCGCACACCAGGTCACCGGCAATCCCGTGCCGCTCGCAGGTCTTTGCGAACAGCCGGCGCACATCCTCGATCACCTGCTCAATGTCCTCGCCCGGCAAGACCTGCCGGTCGAACGCAATCCGGCACAACTCCGGGACCAGCGTCACGCCGCTGCCGCCATTGATCACGCCCAGATTCAACGACGGGTCCACCGGGAACCCGAGTTCGGCGCCCCGGCCCGCCAACTTGGTGGCGTAGCCGCGCAGTGCCTCCAGGATGTGAGTCATGTCCCAGATCGCATTGCGGCCCAACTCGGCCATTCCGGTGTGGGCGGCCTGGCCGCGGACGCGGGCCGTGAATTCGGCGGCGCCCTGCAGCGCGGTGGCGATCGCCAGGCCGGTTGGCTCGCCGACGTAGGCGCGGACACTTTGGCTCAGTTGGCCAGAAGCGATCAGGGCCTTGGTGCCCTTGAACCAGACCTCTTCATCAATCACGGCCGTGAACAGCAGGCTCCGGCGGCGCTCGGCCGGACGCCGCGCAACCGTCATTGCAGCCGCCACCATGGCCGCCAACCCGCCTTTCATGTCGCAGGCGCCACGCCCGTACAGGTTGCCGTCGATCACCTCACCGCCCAACGGTTCGGTGGCCCACAGGCCCAAGTCGCCGATCTTGACCGTGTCGAGGTGCCCGTTCAGCATCAGCGCAGCCGGGCTTTGACCGGCGAGCCGCGCCACCACGTTGGGCCGGCCCGGTTCCAACTCTTGCAGTTCCACCCCCCAGCCCGCTTGGGCCAAGCAGTTCGCGACGAGCTGTGCAGTGCCCGCCTCGTTGCCCGGCGGGTTTTGCGAGTCGGCCCGCACCAGGTCGCGTAGCAGGCCGCGCAGTTCGGCCACGTCGACTTCAGCCGCGATCGACGTACCTCCCCCCGCCGATGCCGTGCCCCCTCCACCTTGCCAGCCCGCCTCCGCCGATGCCGTGCCCGCCTCACCCGGGGTGCCGCCCGCCCCGGCCGGGACGGCGCGGAAGGATCTCAGCAGATGGCTGGCCAACTCCATAAAGTGCGGCTCGGTCTGTGTTTCCGGGCGCCGGGGGCGCGGCAGATCAACCTCGACCTCAGCCCGCACGCGGCCGGGCCGCGGGGTCATGGTGACCACGCGGTCAGACAAGAACACGGCCTCTTCAATATCGTGGGTGACGAACAGCACTGTCATCCGGTGCGTCTCCCAGATTCCGGTCAACAACTCCTGCATCTCGCGGCGCGTCAATGCGTCCAAGGCGCCGAAGGGCTCATCCATCAAGAGAATGGTGGGCCGGTAGGACAACGACCGCGCCAACGCCACTCGCTGGCGCATCCCCCCAGAAAGCTGTGCCGGGTAGGCCCCCTCAAACCCGGCCAGTCCCACCAGGTCAAGATGCTCCATGGCGGTCGCAGCCCGGTCGGCGGCGCTGAGCGGCTCCGCCCGCAACGCAAACTCGACGTTCTTTAGGGCAGTCAACCACGGCAACAGTGTGGCCTCCTGAAAGACCACCCCACGGTTCCGACCGGGACCGGCGATCGCCGTGCCGTCCACCAAGACTTCGCCCGCACTCGGCTCCGCCAAGCCGGCGATGATCGACAGCAGCGTCGATTTACCACACCCGGACACCCCCACCAGCGAGACGAACTCATCAGCGCCCAACGTCAAATCCACACCCTCGAGCGCCCTCACCTCCCCGAAATCCTTGGTCAGGCCCCTGACTTCGACCTTCGCGGCCCGGGGCGCCATCAGGCGGCCCTCTGATAGCGGAACAGCACCCGGCCCAGGGCGCGCATCGCCTGATCGAGGCACAAGCCCAACAGTCCCAGCACAATCACGTAGCCGATGATCGTGTCAGTCGCGAAATACCGCTGCGCCACCGTGATGCGGTAGCCCATGCCCCCGGCGGCCGCCACGAGTTCCGCCACCACCAGCCAGGTCCACGCCCAACCCAAGGTGATACGCAAGGGTCGAAGATGCGGGGCCAGGCCGCCGGGATAATAATCCGCGCCATGATCGCTCCCCGCCCCATACCCAAGGTTTCCCCCAAGTGGACGAGGGGCTGGGGGACCTGGCGGACGGCATCGGCCACCATGAGAACTTGCTGGAAGAAAGTGCCCAGCCAAATGATCAAGAACTTCTGCGAGTCGCCCGTGCCAACCCACAAAATGGTCAGCGGCACAAAGGCAACCACGGGCATATAGCGGATGAAGTCGAACAAAGGTTCGAGGGCCGCCTCGATCCTCGCTGAGGCGCCCATCGCCGGGCCCGCCACCAACGCCATCGCCGTTGCCAGCAGGTAACCCATGGTGATCCGATAGCAGGACAGCCCGATGTCGCCCCACAACTCACCGCTGCGCGCCTTGTCAACCAGCGCGGCCGCGACGGCCCCCGGCGAGGGCAGGAACAGCGCCGGGATCAGGCCCGCGCCTGTCGCCACCCCCCAAACCACCACCAGCCCGGCAAAGGTGCCGAGGGCGATGCCGAGGTATTGGCGCCGCGAAACCCGCGTCTTGACTCGCCGCTGGGACAACGCTCTCCTAGGGCGCCCGACAGCGCCTGTCTGCCGCGTTTCCGCTGGTGAGAGCTTCGCTCTCCCCGGCGTGGGCACGGTCGGAGCGTGGTTATTCACCACGCTCCTAGACCCACCCCACAAACACTCTCCGCTTCGCTCCGAGATTTTGCGGGGACCCCGAGTAGGCAAAACTCGGCTCAGGCGCAAAGGATTCGGCCACATAGTGTGGCTAGGGTAGGAAGCTCGCGTCGACGGCGCTCGCCGCCTCCGCGCTGCCGTCGATCAGCTTGGCGGCGATGGCGACTTCACGCACGGTTGGCAGCGTCGAGGTGACGTACTCGCCAGCAAGCAGTTCCTTGTTCTGGGCGAGGCCGAAGAACTGGACGCCATCGAACGCCGTCGCCAGGGCGTCCGGCTCCTCGCCGACCCCCTCCGCGATGATGGCCCGGCCCTCGGCGGTGTTGGCGTTGTAGAAGTCAACCGACTGGCCCCAAGACTTGATCAGTGCGGTGACTGCGGCCGGGTTGTCTTTGG
>JAITJY010000363.1 GCA_031278675.1 Bifidobacteriaceae bacterium | reverse complement strand
GAACCAGCTGTCCGGCGGCCCGCGGCAGCGGGTGGCGATCGCCCGCGCCCTGGCGCTCGAGCCGCGGGCCATGCTGTTCGATGAGCCGACCTCCGCTTTGGACCCGGAACTGCGCAGCGAGGTCCTAAGGGTCATGCAGGATCTAGCCGCTGAAGGGATGACGATGGTAGTGGTCACACACGAGATGGCTTTCGCGCGCGAAGTTGGCACGCGGTTGTTGTTCATCGAGCATGGGCAAATTGTGGTGGACGCGGACCCGCGCCTGGAATTGGCCAATCCGAACCACCCCCGCCTGCGCGAGTTCCTGACCCATGTCTCCTAGCGTCTCGGCCGAGGTCTCCGCCACCTTGGCTGTCAACGAGGCTGTCGCCCGCCTGCGCGCCAGCGGCCGCGAGGTGGTCCACTTGGGTTTCGGGGAAGCCGGCCTGCCGGTGCTGCCGGAGGTCGCCGAGGTCCTGTCCGATGCCGCCCGCCTCAATTCGTACGGCCCGGTGGCAGGCCAGTGGTCCACCCGGGCGGCCGTGGCAGGTTGGTTCACGCGCCGCGGCATCGACACCCGGCCTGAACAGATCATTGTCGCGCCCGGCTCGAAGGCGATCCTGTTCGCCCTCATCGCCGCCCTCAGCACGGCCGCGCGCCCGTTGGTGCTGCCGCAGGTGGCGTGGGTCAGCTACGCCGCCCAAGCGCGTTTCCTGGGCCGGCGGACCATCCTGGCGCCGGTTCCAGCCGAAGCCGGGGGCTTGGCCGAGCCAGACGGGTTGCGCCGCGTTTTGGCCCAGGCTGGCGGCAGCGGTTGGCCGGCGGCGGCGATTTTGTTCACCCTGCCGGACAATCCGACCGGCACGATGCCGTCCGCCCGGCTTGTCGAGCAGAATCTCGCCATCGCGCGGGAGCACGGTTTGGCAGTCATCTCAGATGAGATCTACGCCGACACGCGTCACACTGACGAGCCTTTCACTAGCCCGGCAGCCCTTTACCCGGAGCGCACCGTGGTCACCAGCGGGCTCAGCAAGTCGATGGCGCTGGGCGGCTACCGGATCGGCTTCGCCCGCCTGCCCGCGAACGATTGGGGCGACCAGTTGATGCGGGAGCTGAGCGCCACCGCAAGCGAATTGTGGTCTTCGCTGGCGCTGCCGATGCAGGCGGTCCTAGCCCATGTCGCCGCCGGCCCGCCCTCTGTGGTCCGCTACCAGCGCGCCGCGGCGGCCCTGCACGCTGCTGTGGCCCAAGCCGTCAGTCAAGTTTTCACGGCCAGAGGCGCCACTTGCCGGCCCCCCCAAGCGGCCTTCTACATTTATCCGAGCTTTGCCGCCCACCGCCGCCAGTTGGCCCGCAAAGGCATCTTGACCAGCGCCGACTTGGCCCGCGCGCTGCTGGACGGCAACGGCATCGCGACCCTGCCCGGCTCGTGCTTCGGCGACCAGCCGGAGGCGCTGACGCTGCGGGTCGCCACCTCGATGCTCTACGGCGGCGATGACGAGCAGCGCTGGGCGGCCCTGGCCAGCCCAGCCCCAACCGCGCTGGAGTGGATCGCGGCGGACCTGGGACGGATCGCGGACGGCCTGGACGCCCTGCTGGACGGCCCGTGACCGGGCCAGCGTAACCTAAGAACTGTGCAACCGAGCGACTTGGCAGCTAGCGGCGGGCCGCCGGATTACGCTGGCCTGGTGGCGTTGATCCGCTCCCGCCTTGGCGCCTTGGCGCCGGGGCAGATGCGGATCGCCCGGCTCATCCTGTCTGATCCGACCGCGGTGGCGGTGCGCACCGCCGCGGGCAGCGCCGCCCTGGCCAAGGTCCACCCGTCGTCCATGATCCGGTTCGCCCGCGCCTTCGGCTACCCCGGCTACCGCGGCCTGGTTGCGGTTTGCCAAGCGCATTTGGCTGACAGAGCCCGCCTGGTCGGCCGCTTTCAACAAGGCGCGGCGGCCTCGTCTTCGGTTGGGGCGGCTTCGGCGGCGCTGGGCGGCGAGCGCCCGGCCCGGGCCGATTACATGGACGCTTTCGATTCCGACAGCCGCAACTTGGCCGCCACCTTCGCCGGCATCGACCCCGCTGCCTGGCGCCGGGCCGTCGAGATCCTTTCGACGGCCGAGCACGTTCACGTCATCGGGCTGCGAAAATGCCTGGCCGTGGCCGAACTGCTGGCCTACTTGTTGCACATCGTGCGGGCCAACGTCCACCTGGTCGCCCCGGTCCAGGCCGGCCTGGCTGATTGCGTCCGCGACATGAGGCCCGGGCACGCCTTGGTGGCTGTCTCGCTGTGGCGCTACACCTGGGACACGGTGCGGGCGGTTGCCCACGCCCAAGACCGCGGCGTGCGGGTGATCGCGTTGACGGACAGCGCCGTCTCGCCGCTGGCGGCCAAGGCCGAAGCGACCATCTGCGTCGAGGGCGAATCGCCCTTTGTCCTGCGATCGCTGACCAGCGCGGTGGCCGTGGCGCAGGCCTTGGTGGCGAGCCTGGCGCGCCGCGGCGGCCGCGACGTCATCGCCACCCTGGAGCAGGATGACGCCGTCCTGTCCGAGTTCGGCACCTACGCCGAAGACACCCTCCCCTAACCCGGCAGCAGTTCACCGAGGGTTGCGGTAGATCTCCTCCAGTCTCACCATGAGTTCCTCTTGGCTGTGCACTCCGCATTTCTGATAGATGTGCTTCACGTGAGTCTTGATGGTGTTGAGGGATAGATACATCCGCTGCGCCGTGGTCTGGAGAGTGCGGCCTCGCGCGATGTAGGACAGCACCTCGTCCTCCCTGGCCGACAGGCCGCAGGTAACGGCGAGGCTGTGGCAGGCCTGCTCGATCGTTTCCACCAGAACGTTCTCAGGGACCTCGATCTCGACGGGGACGCGAGCGATGAAGATCCGGTAGGCGCTGTTGGGCAAGAACACGAACACCGAGACAATCACTGCATATGTGATACCCAAGGTGACTGTGGCAGTGTATGCCGGGGCGATGGAACTCGATCCAAGACCGAGCAACGCGCCCAGCATGAGGCCGCAGACGTTGGCCAGGCAGCCGAGCGCAAAAACCCACGTCGGGGAGACGTCGGTCGTGAAAATGATCGATCCCATCCCGTAATACATCATCGCCAGAAACAGGTAATACCCTGTGAACACGAATATCGGAGCCACGTCGCCGCCGCCAATCGTCGGCACCATCACGGAAACCAGCGAAAGCGTGGAGAATACCATGATGAAGAGGGAGACAAGCGTCGTGCCTCGTCTAACGGCGACTATCTCGAGCGCGCAGGTCGCCGCGAAGATAACTACGGTAAACGCCATAGTCACGCCGATGCCGTCTGCCAAGGAGAAGCCCCCCGATGAGGGCACCGTCTTCAGGAAGTTAAGCGGCACCGAGATGATGAAGAAGAATATGAGCATCGCCAATAGCTGCCGCGAGCGTGTGAACTTCCTCACCGGCCTCTTCTGAACGGACTGCCTCTTTATCTCGCGAGCGTGGCGGGCGTAGGCAGCGCCCGAGGCGACGGGCAGCCCCGCTACCAGGACAGCGCAAACTTCAGGCGGCGTCACCAGCGCAATCAGATAAAGCACACAGCTTGCCCCCATCGCTGCGAGAGTCACGAATTTCCGCGAGGAGGCGGAGGGAACCGTGCGATAACCGTGTGCCCACATCACCATCATTACCATGTTGGAAGCCGACGCCACGACGCTTCCGCCATGCGCCAAAAGCCCATTAGACGCTATCAGGCCGTAATTTAGCATCGCGGTGCCGCCAGTGGCCGCCACCACGACGACAGGCAAAAAGCCTCTCTTTACCATTGCCGCGTCGACGGACCTGCTCAGCGCCATGAGCGAGGCAAGGATTCCTAATACCACGAAGGTACTGAGCAGCCATGTGTCATTGAGGTTGGAGGAAGGTGACCGCGTAACAGCGGGCACAAAAAAGGAGGCATGCGTCCATGCGAAAAAACAGCTGAGTCCAACAACCATGAAAATAGGTACATGGTCCCTGGCATGCCCCTCTCCAACCCGCCCCATATAGCCCTCCCTACGGCCGGTTCAAGGCCGCTCACCCGTTTCAGGTGATGCTTTCGGCCAACCCTGTCCTTGAAAGGTGATCAGTGATAGAAGATGACCACCTATCGTTGCAGTCGGGAATCATAACCGCAACTGGGCATTTAGCAAAGGTCAAAGACTGACGAGACCAGGCCGACGGAAGACCAAGGCGATAGCCGCTGAATCAAGGAATCGTAAGGAGCCAGCATGAAGAACCTCGTATCACTCGACCGCAGGAATTTCTTGAAGGTGGGAGCATTTGTCACCGCGTCCGCCGCAGCCGTGGGCGGGCTTGCCGCCTGCAGCCCCTCTGCCAAGAAGGAGGAAGAGGAAGCTGAGAAGACGGAGGAACCCCAGATTCCGACCGACATCAAGCAAACCTACAACACGGACATCTGCATCATCGGAGCCGGATCATCCGGACTCACGGCCGCAGTTCAGGCGGGCCTCAATGGCAAGAAGGTCCTCGTGCTCGAGAGCACCGGATCGACTGGAGGCGGCGCCATCGGCATCGAAGGCATTTTCGGGGCAGGATCGAAGCTGCAGGCCGAACGTGGCATCGAGGTGCACACGGGCAACGTTATGCACGACGAGTTGAAGGCCTCCCAGTACCGCGCGAACGGCCCGGCCTACCGCGACATGATCGCGGCCTCGGGTCCCAACATCGACTGGCTGGTTGATCAGGGCGTGGAGTTCGAGAACGTCTCCGAGTACGGAGAGATCGGCGTGAATTCGACCTTCCAGGCCTTCCACTGGTTCAAGGGCGGCCGCGGCAACACCGGATACGTGCCACAGATGACCGCCAAGGCCGAGGAAGTCGGGGCGGAGTTCCTGTTCAATACGACCGCTGAGTCTCTCATCGTCCAGGACGGGGTCGTCAAAGGCGCCTACGCCGCTGGCGAAGACGGCTACATACAAGTCAATGCCGGTGCGGTCATCCTGGCCGACGGAGGCTTCTCAGCCAACGATGACCTTCTCATAGAGCGCGGGTTCGATCCCGACCAAATCGTGCTCATCGGCATGCCGACGTCCCTTGGCGACGGCCTGCAGATGGCCATCCGCGATGCGGGCGCTAGGAACACTATGGCGGAATCCGCTTTCGCCATGACCAACACGGTCGGCACCCTCGACCCTATGGGCAGCCTCGCCTTCGTCATCTGCTTCGGTGGGCCGTTCCTGTGGATCAACGACCAGGCCGAGCGCTTCGTGGGAGAGGATCTTGCTTCCGAGAACATGGAGATCCAGTGCCAGCCCACGCTCAACTTCGAGCACACGTACATGGTCTTCGACCAGGCCATCTTCGACTCGGTGACTGGCGGTGACGCCGAACTCGCGTCCATTTGGGAAGAGCAAGTCACCGACAATCTAAACGAGGACGTATTCAAGGCCGACAATCTCGAAGACCTTCCCGGAAAACTCGGGCTGGACCAAGCAGTGTTCCTGGAGACCGTCAACCGCTACAACCAACTCTGCGACGAGGGCGACGACCGAGACTTCGGCAAAGACCCCGCCCTGATGAAGAAGATCGAGACCGGACCGTTCTATCTCTGCCGGTTCCATTACGCGCTGCTCGTCACGTTCGGAGGCGTCCACTCCAACCGCAAGTTCGAGGTGCTCGACACCGACAAGAACCCCATTCCGGGGCTGTACGCGGCTGGCGTCAACAGCGGGTACAACCTCTGGCGCAACGTCTACACCATTAATGTCGGCGGCGGTTCCAACGCGAACAACATCAACTCGGGCCGCGGCTCGGCGAATTCCGCCACCGAATACCTGAGTTAGGCACAATCCAGTGACCCCGTCCTCGGCCGACCGATCCGCCGAGGACGGGGTCAACGGGTTCGGCTGAGGGCGGCTAGGTGGTCTGGGAC
>JAITJY010000233.1 GCA_031278675.1 Bifidobacteriaceae bacterium | reverse complement strand
GAGGGGCTGGACCTCCCGGAGGTTTCGCTGGTTGCGATCCTGGACGCAGATAAGCAGGGGTTTTTGCGGTCTGGTACGTCGCTGATCCAGACCATTGGGCGCGCCGCCCGCAACGTGTCGGGCGCAGTCATCATGTATGCGGACGAGGTCACGCCCGCGATGGCGGATGCGATCGGGGAAACCGACCGGCGCCGCGCCAAGCAGATCGCCTTCAATGAGGCGAACGGGATTGATCCTCAGCCGATCCGGAAGCGGATCAGTGACATCACCGAGGCTCTGTTCCGGGAAGAAGAGGCCACTGCCCGGCGCCTGAGCCAAGCGGGCTCCGCTGACCGCCGGTCGCAGGGCCGCTCCGACCGGGCGGGGCCCCGCAGTGGGCGTGCGAAAAAAACCGAGGTGGTCCAGCAGATCGAGTCCGAGATCGAATCGCTCCAGGTGTTGATGCGTGCGGCGGCCGAGACACTGAAATTCGAGTTGGCTGCGCGCTACCGCGACCAGATCGCTGATCTGCGCAAAGAGTTGCGCCAGGTTCGTGAGGCGACCCGCTAGCCACACTATGTGGCCGAAACCTTTGCACTTGAGCCGAGTTTCGCCTACTCGGGGTGCCTTTAGGACGGTGTTGAACCACACCGCCCACACCGCCCACCCCGCCCGCCCCGCCCGCCCCGCTCGGGCTGGCCCTACGACGCTTCGGGGATCTCCTGCGTGGTCGGGTCGCTCTCCGGCCGCACCCCCGGGGAGACGACCTGGCTACGGCGGTCGAGGAGCACGGCATCGTGCCAGGCGTCACCCGCCCGGCAGATGCGCTGCCGGGTGCCCACCACCTCGAAACCGTAATCCGCCAGGAGGTGCAGCGCCGCTGTGTTGTGGGGCAGGACGTGGGCCTGGATTGTCCAGTAGCCGGCCTCTTCGGAGGAGGCGACCAGGCCGGCGAGCAGCCGCGAACCGAACCCTTGCCCGCGAAAACCCGCCGACACATAGATCGAAACGGCCCCCACACCGGACCACGACGGCCGCTGCGAGACCAATTCCAACGCCGCCCAGCCGGTGATGCGGCCCTCGCGGCTCGCCGCCACAAGTCGCTGATCAGGCAGGAAGCGCTCATCCCAGGTTTGCCAGGTGAGGAGTTCCTGATCGAGCACGTTGAGCCCGATCGCTTCCCGGGTGATCGCGGCCACGTCTTCCCAATCGCGGGGTAACAGGGGGCGGATGTGCATGAAACGCTCCTTCACTGGCGTTCTTGGGTCAGCTTTGTGAACCATTATCCTCGCCGCCGATGCCGTGCCCCACTTCCAGCAACACAGGAAGTAGACTTCCGGCTTTACAGGAAGTCCCGAGCGGAGTGCGCTGCTGGCGTCCCTCGCGCGCCACACTGCCACACTGGTCACCGACACAACCTTGGCCCCTGAGGATGCGCGTTTGCTAAGAGCGTAGCGGCCATCTCCCGGAATCATTCCGAGGCGCCCCGCCGTCTGCGTACAATTGTGCGGGTGAGTGAACGGCTTAAGGTGCGCGGGGCGCGGGAACACAATCTCAAGAATGTGTCCGTTGACCTGCCCAGAGACAAGTTGATCGTGTTCACGGGGCTGAGTGGTTCCGGCAAATCGTCGCTGGCGTTCGACACGATCTTCGCGGAAGGGCAACGGCGCTACGTGGAATCGTTGTCCAGCTACGCCCGCCAGTTCCTAGGCCAAATGGACAAACCGGATGTGGACTTCATCGAGGGGCTGAGCCCGGCCGTGTCGATTGACCAAAAGGCGACCAACCGGAACCCGCGATCCACGGTCGGCACCATCACGGAAGTCTACGACTACCTGCGGCTGTTGTTCTCGCGGGCGGGGACACAGCACTGCCCGCGCTGCGGCGCGGTGATCACCTCGCAGACACCGTCCCAGATCGTGGACCAACTCATGAGCTATCCGGAGGCGACTCGCCTCCAATTGCTGGCGCCAATTGTTCGTGGACGCAAAGGCGAATATTCAGAAAAGTTCGAGGAACTCCGCGCCCAGGGCTATGCGCGGGTCAGGGTTGATGGGGAAGTGGTTTCGCTGGCCAGCCCGCCCCAATTGGACAAGAAACTGAAGCACACGATCGAGGTTGTGGTGGACCGCTTGTCGGTCCGGGATGGTCAACGGCGGCGTTTCACTGATTCGGTCGAGACCGCAGCCGGTTTGGGCGGCGGAGTGGTTGTGGCGGAATTCGTGGACAAGGACGCGGATGATCCGGAGCGCTACAGGCGTTTCAGCGAATCGCGGGCCTGTCCCAACGAACACGAACTGGCGCTTGAAGAGATTGAGCCCCGCACTTTTTCCTTCAACGCGCCTTATGGCGCCTGCCCGGATTGTACCGGGATCGGGTTCCGGTTGGAGGTTGACCCGGAATTGGTGATTCCGGACCAGGATTTATCTCTGATGGAGGGGGCAATTGCGCCGTGGCGGGGCGCTTCATGGGATTACTACCAGCATTTACTTGAATCGTTGGCCGATGCCGTCGGTTTCAGTTTGGAGGTCCCCTGGTCTGGGTTGCCGGAACGGGCCCGCCAGGCCATTTTGTACGGGCGTAATCACCGCGTCCACATGAAATACCGGAACCGGTGGGGGCGGGAAAGGCAATATTCAACGGGCTATGAGGGCGTCATTCCACAATTGGAACGCCGGCACAACGAAACCGAATCGGATTTCAGCCGCGACAAATATGAAGCCTATATGCGGGAAGTGCCCTGTCCGGCGTGCCAGGGCACCCGCCTCAAACCAGAGGTCCTAGCCGTCACGGTGGGGGAGATGTCCATCGCTGAGGTGTGTCGGCTCGCCATCGGCGACGCCCGCGCGTTCTTGGGGCAACTTGAGCTGGGGGCCCGCCAGCGCGCCATCGCCGGTCAAGTGCTGAAAGAGATCGACGCCAGGCTGGGCTTTTTGCTGGATGTGGGGCTGGACTACCTGTCGCTGGACCGGCCGGCGGCAACCTTGTCCGGCGGGGAGGCGCAGCGGATCAGACTCGCCACCCAGATCGGGTCTGGGCTGGTCGGTGTGCTCTATGTGCTGGACGAACCTTCGATCGGGCTGCACCAACGCGACAACCACCGCCTGGTTGCCACGCTGACACGGCTGCGGGACCTGGGGAACACGCTGATCGTCGTGGAACACGACGAGGACACTATCCGGTCGGCTGACTGGATTGTCGACATCGGCCCTGGGGCGGGGGAGCGCGGCGGCCAGATTGTGCATTCTGGGGGACTCGCTGCCCTAGAAGCCAACGAACGGTCCCTGACCGGCCAATATTTGGCGGGGCGGCGGTCTATTCCGGTGCCGCGCAGCCGGCGCGCCACGTCGAAGCAGCGCCAATTGAAGGTGATCGGCGCGGTGGAACACAATCTGCGGGACATTGACGTGGCGTTCCCGGTGGGGGTGTTCACGGCGGTGACTGGGGTGTCCGGGTCGGGGAAATCGACGCTGGTCAACTCGATCTTGTACAACGTGCTGGCGAATGAGCTGAACCGCGCGCGGCATGTGCCGGGGCGGCATAAGCGGGTGAGCGGGTTGCAACACGTCGACAAGGTGGTGCATGTGGACCAGGGGCCAATCGGCCGGACGCCCCGGTCGAACCCCGCAACTTACACCGGCGTGTGGGATGCGGTCAGGAAACTGTTCGCTGAAACACCGGAGGCGAAGCTGCGGGGCTATGGCCCGGGCCGGTTCTCTTTCAATGTCAAGGGTGGCCGGTGTGAGGCGTGCAAGGGTGATGGCACACTGCGCATCGAAATGAACTTCCTGCCGGACGTCTATGTGCCGTGCGAGGTCTGTCACGGCGCCCGCTACAACCCGGACACGCTCGAGGTCCATTACAAGGGCAAGACGGTGGCCGATGTGCTCGCTATGCCGATCGAGGAGGCGGCCGAGTTCTTTGCGCCCCTGCCCGGGATTGCCCGCTATCTGAACACTTTGGTGGATGTCGGGTTGGGTTACGTCCGTTTGGGGCAGAGTGCCCCAACCCTGTCCGGCGGTGAGGCCCAGCGCGTCAAATTGGCTTCTGAGCTGCAGCGTCGCTCCACCGGCTCGACTGTTTATGTTCTTGATGAGCCGACCACTGGTTTGCACTTCGACGATATCCGCAAACTGTTGGGTGTGCTTCAGGGATTAGTCGACAAGGGGAACACCGTGATTGTGATTGAGCACAATCTTGATGTGATCAAGTCCGCTGACTGGGTGATTGACTTGGGTCCCGAGGGCGGCTCGAAGGGCGGTCTGTTGGTGGCGGAAGGCACCCCGGAGCAGATTGCCGCCAACCCGGCGAGTTTCACGGGGCAGTTTCTGGCGCCGCTGGTCGGCGCCCTCGCGCGCTAGGCGGTCAAGGTGGGATTCAAACTGGGATTCAGATTGGGCGTCAAGCCGACAGCCGGATAGGCAGCCGACTAGGCAGCCGATCAGTCAGCCGATCAGGCAGCCGATCAGGGAGCCGACTAGGCAGCCGATCAGGCCGCCAAAGTGGGGCGGCCCCCGTCACGCCCAGCTTCGGGAGCCGCCCCGGGCGCCTACCGCCCCTCCCCGTCGGGCGGAGCGCCCCAGGCCGGCGATTCGGCTAAGCCGAGCCACCGGCCACACGGCCCCAAGGAGTTGGGGGCCAACCCACCCACTTGAGGCCGCGGACTTACAGGAGAGCCCGCCGGACGATGCCGTACCCGCACTTCCGGTCCGAACCTGCAGCCAGTCTCGTCACCGCCCCGATCCGGCGCCTCCGGGAGCCGCAGTTGTGCCGCCCGGCGCCTCTCCCACTAACCATCTTGCGCCCTGCGGCGAGCGGTTCATAGCCGCCCGGCTGGACGTCTCACGCGATAACCAGCGCTTTATTGGGTTTGGGCGCGGTCCCGGCAGCGGGCCGCTGAGACCCTCCGGATGGGTGCGAAATACCTGGTCAAGACGCAATAGCAGCCAACTGAACCGGCCCCGTGACGGATCAATCCCAGGCCGCGCCGGGCCTTTGCGGCACGCTACGCACCCCGCAACCCCGTCCCGAAGAAAATCACCTTTACCGACTCCGCCCTCTTGATCCCTGCGTTCTGGCTCCCCCCGCATCCACCTGGCCAGCAGGATGCGGGCGGGGCGAACCAACTGCGGCGTGCCCGGTCGGGTGTTCGGGCGGTGCAATCTGGGACAGCGCAATCCCCGCACACATCAGGGCGGCGCCCACATAACCGCGCAGACCCATGTTCTCGTGGAGCAGTAGAGCGCCGCCGAGGGCGCCGAACACGGTCTCCAAGGCCATGATGAGTGCGGCCTGGGTCGGTTCGGCATCACGCTGGCCCAAAACCTGAAACGTGTACGCCAAACCGACCGAGATCAACCCGCCATACAGGAGCGGCACCAACGCCAAGTTCAAGGATGCGAACGGGTGGGCATCAAACACGAACGCGGCCAGCGCCGAGGTGATGGCGCAGGCCCAGAACTGGGCGGCGGCGAAGCGCAAAGCGGGCAGATGCCCCACCCAATGGTCTACCGCCAGGATCTGGATCGCGAAGCAAATCGCGGCGAGCATCACCAGCCCGTCCCCTTTGGCCAGCGTGAACGTCTTTGTCACGGCGATCAGGTACAGACCGGCCAGGGCCACGACAATCCCGGCAAGGGTCAGGAAGCGGATGCGCTGCCCCAGGCAAAGCCCAAGCAGCGGCACCACCAACAGATAAAGCCCGG
>JAITJY010000135.1 GCA_031278675.1 Bifidobacteriaceae bacterium | reverse complement strand
AACCTGAACGCGCATGAAGAACCGCCCCGACTCCGGGTCGCCGTACTGCTGCGATTCGGTGATGTTGCCGCCGATCGCCGCCAGCGCCCCCGAAACGGCGTGCACAATACCCGGCCCGTCGGGGCAGGACAAGGTCAGGACCCAGTTTTCGGTCGGCTGGGTGATAATTCGGGACGCCGCAGGGCCGTTCGCATCGCTAGCCACGCTCCCAAACACTAGCGCCTTCGCGCCTTCCCGCTGCCCGCTGCCGTCCGTTCAGCCCCGCTGCCCGCTGCCGTCCGCTCACCCCGCTCACCAGCCAGGCACGCTGGACGCCCCTGAGCGGCCGGGCAGGCCACCGGGTAGCCATCGCCGGCCAGGAACCCCCATCGCACCCGTCTGGTGCTTCCCTCCGGCGATCATCGGTGGATCCAGGCTTAGCGTGACAGAGCGATGTGCGAGAATTCCCTTCGTGTTAGAACCTGTCTCACCCCTGGATCAAACTGCCTTGGACGCGCTGGGCACGGCCGCCTTGGCAGCCATCGCCGAGGCGTCGGACCTGGACAGCTTGGCGCAGGTGCGCCGTGACTGGACCGGCGACCAAGGCGTCATCACACTGGTCAACCGCCGCATCAAGGAATTGCCGGCGGCAGACCGGGCTCAAGGAGGCAAGAACGTCGGGGCGGTCAAGCAGCAAGTGTTTGCCGCGC
Source organism: Bifidobacteriaceae bacterium (assembly GCA_031278675.1). Lineage (GTDB taxonomy): Bacteria > Actinomycetota > Actinomycetes > Actinomycetales > WQXJ01 > JAIRTF01. Next base: position 8,284 of record JAITJY010000135.1, on the reverse strand, counting down.
TGGGGGAGCGCCAAGCCGCTCTGGAGGCCAAAGCCGCGAAGCTACGCCTAGCCGCAGAGTCAGTCGATGTGACGTTGCCGACGGACCGGCAACCGATCGGCGCGCGCCAACCGCTGGAGCTACTCCAGGAGCGGATCGCTGATGTGTTCACAGCCATGGGCTGGACCATCGCGGAGGGACCCGAACTGGAGGCGGAGTGGTACAACTTCGATGCGTTGAACTTCGGGCCGGACCATCCGGCGCGGCAAATGCAGGACACATTCTTCGTTGATCCGCCGGGCTCTAACCTGGTGCTGCGGACCCACACCAGCCCGGTCCAAGCCCGGGTGCTGCTCACCCAGGGCGTGCCGTGCTATGTGGCGGTCCCAGGCAAAACCTTCCGGACGGATGAGTTGGATGCCACCCACACGCCGGTGTTCCACCAGGTCGAAGGATTGGCGGTGGACCGGTCGCTGACTATGGCGCACCTCCGGGGCACATTGGATCACCTGGCGCGCGCCATGTTCGGGGAAGGGGCAGTCACCCGGCTGCGACCATCGTTTTTCCCGTTCACGGAGCCGTCCGCAGAGATGGATCTGCTTTGCTTTGTTTGCCGCGGCCAGGACTCGACTTGCCGGACCTGCGGTGGATCGGGCTGGATCGAGTGGGGTGGCTGCGGCATGGTAGACCCGAATGTGCTGGTGGCGACGGGGGTGGACCCGACCGAATACCAAGGATTCGCGTTCGGGATGGGGATTGAGCGGACTTTGATGTTCCGGAACGGGGTGGCTGATATGCGTGAGATGGTCGAGGGCGATGTTCGCTTCTCTTTGAATTATGGGGTGACGGTCTGATGTTGGTGCCACTGCCTTGGTTAGCTGAGTTCACGCCGCTGGGCGGCCGCGATGGTCAGGGCGTAGCGGCGGCCCTGGTCTCGGTCGGGTTGGAAGAAGAAGCCGTGTTGGGTTCAGGCCTGGTCGGTCCGCTGGTGAGCGGCCTGGTGGTGGAGGCGGTGCCGGAGCCACAGAAGAACGGCAAGGTGATCAACTGGTGCCAGGTGGATGTGGGCGAGGCGCTGGGTGGCGTGCGCGGGATAGTGTGCGGCGCCCACAACTTCGCGGCCGGCGACAAGGTCGCGGTGGCGCTGCCGGGCGCTGTCCTGCCGGGGCCTTTTCCGATCACGGCCCGCAAAACCTACGGACACATGTCTGATGGAATGATCTGTTCACTGCGCGAACTTGGTCTCGGTGAGGACCATGCGGGAATCATTGTGCTGGCCCGCCTCGGGCTGGACCCGCCGGTCGGTGCCGATCTGATCCCGCTGTTGCATCTCGACGAGCAGACCGTTGACGTCAACGTCACCCCCGACCGCGGCTACTGCTTCTCGATTCGTGGGGTGGCCCGCGAGTTGTCGCACGCGACCGGCGAGCCGTTCCATGACCCGGCTTTGATTGCGACGCCCCCGCCCAGCACGGACGGGTTTGCGATAGTGGTGGACGATGCCGCGCCCATCCGCGGGCGCATCGGTTGCGACAGGTTTGTGGCCCGGATAGTCCGGGGTTGTTCAGCGGCGGGTCCTTCGCCGGACTGGATGCAGCGGCGTTTGAATCAGTCAGGGATGCGGCCGATCTCCTTGGCTGTGGATGTCACGAACTATGTCATGTTGGAGCTGGGTCAGCCGCTCCATGCCTATGACCTGGGCGGAGTGGCTGAACCGATCGTGGTGCGCCGCGCCCGGGTGGGCGAGCATCTGACCACTTTGGATGGGGTGGACCGGGCGCTCGCCCCGGAGGATTTGTTGATCACCGATTCGCCGGCGGGTCGCTTGCCGACCTCGGTCCCAACTGTGGGCGAGGCGTCCTACGGGACGCGAGTGTTGGGTTTGGCTGGTGTGATGGGCGGGGCGTCCTCCGAGGTCAGCGACGCCACCCAGGATTTGTTGATTGAGGCCGCCCACTTTGATCCGGTGTCTGTGGCGCGCTCCGCGCGGCGTCACAAGCTCAGTTCGGAGGCCGCGAAGCGGTTCGAACGGGGAGTAGATCCAGAGTTGGCGCCACGGGCTGTACAACGTGTGACTGACCTGTTGCTGGAATACGGCGGCGGGGAAGCGGATGCTGCGGTGAGCGACATCGGGCAGCCGCTGTTGCCGCAGGCTATCCCGTTCGATCCGGCTTACCCGGAGCGTCTGGTCGGGGTCCCATACGGAACGGAGCGGGTCCGGGCAATCCTGGAGGACATCGGCTGCACGGTGGTGACGCCCGCCTCCCCGGCCGGGCTCGGTGCTTCCGGCGCCGCCGGCACCGCGCCCGGCCGGGGAGCACAGGCTGGCGGTGGGCTGGCAGATGTTGCTGGCGGGGTGCCCGGGGCTGGGGCGGTGCTTGGTGGCGGTGCAGTTGCTGGCGGTGGGCTGGCAGATGTTGCTGGCAGGGTGCCCGGGGCTGGGGCGTGGATCGTGGTGCCGCCGAGTTGGCGGCCTGATTTGACGCGCCCGGTTGATCTGGTCGAAGAGGTGGCCCGGATTGCGCACTACGACTTGATCCCTTCGGTCTTGCCGGCGGCGCCGGCGGGGACGGGTTTGACCAAGTCGCAGCGCCTGCGGCGATCCGCCGCGCGGTCCCTGGCCGACTTCGGCCTGGTTGAGGTGCTGAGCTATCCGTTTGTTGGCGAGGACACCTTCGACGCGCTGGACTATCCGCCCGGAGATGAGCGCCGCGAAGCTGTGCGTCTAGCCAACCCGCTTGATGCGGCTGCGCCGCTGTTGCGCACCGAGATTCTGCAGACCCTGTTGGGCACCCTCAGGCGGAATGTCAGCCGCGGGTTCCCCGACGCGGGTGTCTTCGAGATCGGGTCAGTCACGGCGCCGCGGCGCGGCGCGGATGGCGCAGTGGCGATAGCCGCAGCGCCGCTGCCTGGCACGGATCGGCGGCCGGGGGTAGCAGAAGTCGAGGCCCTGAACGCCGCCGTCCCGCCGCAGGTGCGTCACATCGCAGGAGCGATGGTGGGCCAGCGTGAAAAGGCAGGCGTGTGGGGGCCGGGTCGCGCCGCTGACTGGGCTGATGCGGTCGAATCGGCCCGGGTGGTGGGGCGCGGCCTGCATGTCAGCGTGGCGCCGCGCGCGGCGCAGCGCGCACCGTTCCATCCGGGACGTTGCGCTGAACTCAAGGTGGGCGAGTTGGTCGTGGGCTACGCCGGCGAACTCGACCCGCAGGTGGTCAAGACTCTCGGTCTGCCTGCGGGCGCCGTCGCTTTCGAACTCGATCTAGACCGGATGATCGAGTTGGCCCCGGACCTGGTCCCGGCGCAGCCAGTTTCGCCGCAGCCTGTCGCGAAAGAAGACCTGGCCTTCGTGGTAGACCGCGCCCTGCCCGCGCAGGACCTGGTAGATGCGATCCGGCGCGGCGCGGGACCGTTCAGTGAGGACGCCTGGGTGTTCGACACCTATGAGGGCGGTCAGATCCCGCCGGATAAGAAGTCCGTGGCGGTTGCTTTGCGCCTGCGGGCGCCGGATCACACGCTGAGCCCAGCAGAGCTAGCCGCAGCCCGGTTAGGTGCGGTGCGCGCCGCCGCGCAGGCTTGCGGCGCGGAACTGCGGAGCTGAAGTGGCCACTCGACGGCATAAACGCGCCCGGCTGCGTGGCCGAGCCGGGCGGTCGCCGGGCGCGGCGTCACACGATTCGTTCGCGTTTGTGCGGGTCGAAGCGGAAAGTTTAATGCTGTGCTGGTTCATGTCACGCCACGGTGATGAAGTGATGGCGGAGTTTCCGGGGTTGCTGGCGCGGCTCGCCGCCGGGCCGTGCAGTGTTGCCCTGATCTTTCGTGGGGACCGGGTGGCGGCGTTCGCCGCTTGGACGGATGGCGATGCCGCCGAAGCCGAGTTGCTCGCCATCTATTCGACGGATGTCCGCATGCCGCCGTGGGACTTCATCTTTGGTGACGCGGGACCGTTCGCCGCCGTCGGCCTGGACCGGGTCTGGCTGTATACCGACAGGTCAGCGCAGGCTCGCGAACTGCGTCGCCACGGTTTCACCAAGGCTCGCTCGCTGTTCGCCGCGCGCGGCACCGCCCGCCTGGTCAAGCAGATCGGGGGTGGTGCGATCTGATGCTGCGCGGCATCGTCCTTTGGGGCGGCCACCCGGGGCCTCCCCAAGCGCCTCCCCAATAGCGTCCCCCAAGGCGGCACTCGGGGACTCCCCGCTAGCGTCCCCCAAGGCGGCACCAAGGGCCTCCCCATGGAGTTCACCAAGGGCCTCCCCGAACCCGTCCCCATGGAGTTCACCAAGGGCCTCCCCGGACCCGTCCCCATGGAGTTCACCAAGGACGCCCCAAGGGCACCCCCAGGGCGCATCCCCGAAGGCGTCCCTCAGGGCAGCCCCCAGGACGGCCCCGGAGCGTTACCAGCCGGTTCCGATCTGTACCGGTTTGGCGTAACTGGAACCGGACTTGTTGGCGTAGTAGAGGAGGACGTGGGTGTTTTCGTTGCGGCCCATGATGTCGGCGTAACCGTTGCCGTCCATGTCGGCGCCTGCGGCGAGGGTGTACACGTTCCAGGCGTGACCCACGAGGCGCGGGGTGTAGAAGCCGCCGGTGCCTTTGCCGGGGTAGAGGCGTAGCTGGCCGGCGGCGTTGATGCCGATGAGGTCCTGTTTGCCGTCGTTGGTGGCATCACCGGCGGGGAAGGCTTGCAGGTTGGTCCAGCCGTGACCGGAGCTGATCCGGCCGCCTTTGAAGCCTTTGGCGCCTCGTCCGACGTAGGTCCACAGTTTGCCGGCCGCATCAATGGCGAGGCAGTCCGGGTAGCCGTCGCCGGTCATATCGCCGGCGGGTAGGAGCCGGTAATTGGTCCAGCCGTGGCCTACTTCTTGGGGTTCGGCGAACTTCGCCGAGCCGAGACCGCGCCGCAGGAACAAGATGCCGGATGGGTCGATGGTCATCAGGTCATTGAAACCATCGCGGTCCCAGTCCTGTGCGGCGAATACCCTGTGGCCGGTCAGGCCGGTGGCCAGCAGATAGTTGGTGCCAAGCTGCGGGCCCGAGGTGCCTTGCAGGAACGGATAGGCCACTAGCCGGCCCTCCAGGTCCAGCGCTATGACATCGCCCCGGCCGTCGCCGTCAATGTCCGGCGAGAGCGTGATCTGGACAAATGGCGTCTTGACCGGGGTCGGTTGGCGCGCCGTGCTGGGCGAGGAGATGGCGAAGTGGGCGGATCTCAGGCCAAAGGCGTTGCGGATGGTTTCGGCGCCGGTGATGGTTTTGCTAGCGCCCGATGACGATTTCGCCACGATGGTTTTCGCGCTCCCGCCGGCGGTGGTGGCGGTGATTGTGGCGCTGGCCACGTCGGCTAGCCCGAAGATCGCTTTCATCTGCGCCTGGGTTTTGGTCACGGTCCAGGCTTTGACCGAATCGGGGACGCCGGCTTTGAGTGACCACGGGTCCTCCTTCGAGATCAAATAGGGCAGAGCGCCGCCCCAGATGTCCGCAGAGGCCTCGGTCCGCCCGCCGTTGGCTGCGCTGTAGGACGCGGTGATCGGTTGGCCGCCGTAGAGCAGCAGCGATCCAGTGGTGGACGATGGCGACGTCCGGTTGACCGCCCCCACCCAATAAGCGCCGTAGGTGGTTTCGATTTCCTTGGAACGCCCCGCGTAATACTGCGAACGCGTGTCGGAATAAACCTCACAATTACAGGAACTCTTGTAGGTCTGTTTGGCGGCATAGGTCCTGGCGGCAGCAGCCTGCGCACTAAGGGCGGCCCCGGACCAGGAGGAGGGGACTTCGCCCAGGCCATAGAGATAGGTGCGGGCCAGGCCGACGGTGGCGATCAGGTTGACTTTGCCGCCGATCACGGTCGCGGTCATGGTGCCGCGGCAATAGCCCTGGGAGCCGCCGTTGGTGCCATCGACTGTGACATAGCCTGAGCAGTTCGATGCCCCTGACCAGGCGATTGTGAATGAACTCGCGGTCTTGGCGCTGCCCAGACCGCTCGCTTTGACATTCGACCCGGAGACGGCGAAGGTGACTACGGAGCCTTGGGCCGCCGAGGCGGCCCCCGCGCCCGCCGGAGTCAATGTGCCGGCTGCGCCGGCGTAGCGCACCACCACCGTGGTGGCCTGGATCAATTGGACGCGGATATTACCGACGGTGCGGTTTTCAATGGAGATGCCCGGGTAATAAAAGTTCAAGATGGAATCTGTGCTCCAGCCGGCTTTGGCCATTTCCTGGGCACCGTATTGCGACATCCCAACACCGTGTCCGTACCCGGAGCCGGTGAGTGTGAAGGTGTCGGGGACCGCCGCCTGGGCGGGGGTGCTAGGCGGGGCGAACGCCCCGGCCCCCGCGATCAATCCGGCTGCGACCAGCGCCACTGCGCGTCGGCCCCGAGACGCCATAATGCGTCCCGGCCACAACGATCTGCGTCTCTTGGCGGAGCCACTCATTGGTCTGCTTATCCTGCACGGGGAAGCTTGCACGGTCTGGCCTTTCTGTTGGCCCGTCGATACACCCGGGATTCGCGGTGCGTCCCCCAAAGTCTACGTGAGCGAGCGCCAATGCGTGCTCAAGCCGGTGCGTGTCAGCCCGGTTCCTTGGGTGGCTGCTCCCGGAGTCCGCAGCAGGGCACATCGAACGTGGTGCCCGGTTCAAGGACTCGCCCCCCCGGCCCCCGGGCAGATGGACGGCAACGCCCCGGAGTCCGCAGCGGGGCGCATCAAACGTGGTGCCCGGTTGAAGGACTCGCACCCCCGGCCCCCGGGCGGACGGATGGCAACGCCCCAGCCCCGGGCGGATGCGTGGCCACATCTCCGGAGTCCGCAGCGGGGCACATCAAACGTGGTGCCCGGTTCAAGGACTCGCACTCCCGGCCCCCGGGCGGATGGATGGCAACGCCCGCCGCCCGGACCCAGGGCAGATGGCGCGCTGCCAGCCTACGGGAGCAGCAGGATCTTGCCTTGAGTTGTGCCAGATTCGATTGCGCGGTGCGCGGCGGCGGCCTGGTCCAAAGCAAACCGTTGACCAACGTTGACCCGCAGTTTGCCGGCGCCGGCTGCGCCCAGCACCCGCGCGCCCCGCTCAAAGAGTTCAGCGCGGCTCGCGGTGTAATCATCCAGCTTGGGCCTGGTCAAGTAGAGCGACCCGTGAGCGTTGAGTTCCTGAGGGTCAAGCGGTTCGACCTGCCCGGAGGCGCCCCCGAACAGCACCGCCGTACCCCGGGGCCGGAGCGATGCCAGGGTCGCGTGGAACGTCGCCCGCCCAATCCCGTCATAGACCACGTCCGCGCCCCTGGCGCCGGTCCGCTCCAAGATTTCGCGCGGCAAGGCCACCGTCAAATCGCTGAGTGCTCCCAGGTTCACGATGTCGGCCTCGGGCACGCCCAGCGCTGCCACGGCCGGGATTTTGGCCGCGCTGCCCACGGTGGCAATGACGCGCGCCCCGGCCGCCAGGGCCATTTGCACAGCTAGACCGCCCACACCGCCCGCCGCAGCGTAGATCACTGCCACGTCCCCGGGCCCCAGTGGGTACGTCGAGTGCGTCAGATAGTCGGCCGTCATGCCCTGCAACGGCAACGCGGCGGCCACCTCGAGGTCCAGTTCGTCTGGGACTGGCAGCGTCTTGTCGGCCCCAACCAAGGCCACCTCAGCGTACGAGCCCGACTCCGAACTCGCCCACGCCACCCGCTGGCCAACGTGCAGGCCGGTCACGTCGGCGCCGACTGCTTCCACCACGCCGGCCCCTTCCAGCCCAACTTGGTGCGGGAAGCTTGTCCGGTAGACGCCCGCCCGTCGGTAGGTGTCAATAAAGTTGACGCCCGCCGCCACGACTTTGACCCGCACCTGGCCCGCCGCCGGGGCCGCCAGTTCGGTCTCAAGCACTTCAAGTACTTCCGGGCCACCGGGCCGCACCGCTGTGATCGCTCGCATCGCCCCAGCCTATTGCCCGCCGCCCGATGCCGCCGCCCGCCCCCACCAGGGCTCTTGGCAAAGTCCGATGGTTGGGATTGCGGGTTGTTGCCGCGCCGGCTGTGTAGCGGCTCCGGTGGTCGCACCGGATTCGGTGATTCACGACTCGTGTTCAGCGGGGACCAGGGCGTGTGAGGACAAGATCCGGAATGAAATCTGCCCCTGGCGCTGACCAGGAGATAAATTGAAACACTCGACGCGGCTGGGGCCGCGAGTGTTTCAATTTATCTCCTGGATTTCGTCGAGTGTTTCAATTTATCTCCGCCCCTCAGCATCACCGCAGGTCAGAGCACTGGGCTAGGTTGGGCAGGAGATAAATTGAAACACTCGCCACCGGAAAGGAGATAAATTGAAAC
>JAITJY010000368.1 GCA_031278675.1 Bifidobacteriaceae bacterium | reverse complement strand
GCGAAGGGCCCGTCGCGCGTGTCAACGCACCGGCTCAGGGCCGCGAAGGGCCCGTTGAGCGTGTTGATTTGTCGGGTTGGGGCTGCGATGGGCTGGTCGAGCGTGTCGATTCGTCGGCTTGGGGCTGCGAGTGTTTCAACTTTGGTCAAAGCCCTGCCCGCCCCGGGATGTCCGCCCCGCTCACCCGAACTTCGCGGTGGCCCCGGCGCGGCTGGGGATGGCGGGCGCGGAGCGGCGGGGGATGGCGGAGCGGCGGGGGGTGGCGGCGCGGCTGGGGGTGGCGGGGGCAGCCTGGACCAAGGGCGGTGTTGTTCAACACCGTCCGACCGTGCCCGCGCAGGCGAGAGCGAAGCTCTTACCAGCGGAAACGCGGCAGATAAGCGCTGTGGGACACCCTTGGGGGGCGTTGTTCAACGCTCTCCAAGGACACAAGGCTCTGTCTGCAAATTCCGGCGGATCTGTAACGGTTTCTCCGGTTTCGGAGTAACGGCCCTTCCGGCTGAACGGTAACGGTGCCGACGGCGGTTACTGCGCCCGTTTCCAGAGCAAGAAGAGCCGCACCATGCCCTCCGGGACGCGCTACTCCGAGCCCAGGGTAGCGTTACCGGCGCGCCGGAAAGGTGTTTCAGATCGCCCGGAATTTCCATCTGTCCGCCGCAGGCTTGGCCGCCAGGACGGGCTGTCCGCGCCCCGTTTACCCGAATTTTACGGTGGCGTCAGCGCGGCTGGCCGGCCGCGCCAGGCCCCCGGACCTGCTTTGACCGGCACCGGAGCCCCGCCGCGCGCCCCCCGGGGCTCTTGGCCACGGATAGAGAACACTCCCAAATGGGCTTGGCGCAAACCCTCGGAGCGGGTTAACCTCTTGCTAGTGGGCCGCTCCCTGAGCCCGCGATCCGTGCCGCCGCACATCGCGAAGGGAGCATCAGCGCAAGGTGGACACCAACTTCCGGGCCAATCCGCGCCCGCGCCCCCGGGCCAATCCGCGCCCGCGCCCCCAGGCCAATCCGCGCCGCCACCCCGAGGCCAAGGCGCGTCCGCGCCCGCAGAACCACCAGCGCCGCCGCCCTGGACCGGCCCGCCGCTGGGTCCGCGCGGGGCTTGCCCTCGCGCTCGCCGCGATCCTGGCTGGGGTACATCCGTTGGGGCCTAGCACGCCTCCGGCGGCCGCCGTGACCTTCATGAATGGCTGGAACGGGGCGTTCACCGCCCAACAGTTGTGGTACCAGACCACAGGTTTCAAGCAGCCGAGGGCCTGGGCCAACGCCGCAGACCTGGCTCTAGGGACATTCTCCGACCCGGCGCCAATGTTCAACACAGACGGGATCGCCAACGGCTTGGGCGGATCTGTGACCAATATGCGAACAATTGGCGTAGGACCTGTGATGGCCGGGATCAACCAGACCGATCCCCAGATGGTGGCCTGGTCCCCGACCGGCGAGATTGTCTTCTACCGCTCCTGGCGATCCGGCAACACCAACCGAGTGGACGCCGTCAAATTCGGTGACCTGGACAACGCCACCTTGGCCAGCCCAGCGGTGGACCAGGCGGCCTGCCGCATGGCGGACCGCTACGGCGGCGAAGTCAACCCCACCGACGGCACGGTCTATGTCTTGAGCGGCCAAGGCCAAACCTTCGACGCAGCGGGAACCACCATCACGGTGCCGCCCATCGCGATCTACCGGCTGGGCGACTACCGGGATACCACCAAGACCATCACCTGCCTGGCGGGGGCCCGCCAACTGGTCTCGGCGGGCGCATCGTTCGGCGAACAATGGCGGGCCGCCACCGGCGAGGGCGGCGTGACCACCAACTGGATCATTTCCTCCGACCTGGCGATCGCTCCCAACGGTGATCTCTACCTGTTCTTGGAGAATGGCGGCAACCGGCACGCCCTAGTCAGAGTTGATGTGCCCCGAGACGCCGACGGGTCGCCCAGCGCGGCGGGGACATGGACCTTCGCCCTGGTGCGAGCCTTCACCGGCGCAGCCGCCTCCACCACCATCCTCGGGATCGCGTTCAACAACGGCCAGCTCTACACCGCCGCCGGCGACGGCCAAGTGCGCCGCTGGGACCCGTTGACCGGCGGGATCGCCCGCCTCGGTAAGGCCAGCGTGGCGGCAGTGGACCTCGCCTCCGTCCAGTCCATCCCGTCGGTAGAAGGGGTTGTGTACGATGACGCCAACGCCGACGGCGCTATCGGCCCCAGTGAGCGGGGCGCAGCGGGCGTCACAGTGGATGTGTGGCAGGGCGACCAACCCACCGGCTCCCGCAACTACACCTGGCTGGCCCGGACGGTGACGAACGCGAACGGACGCTATTACGTCGCGTTGAACTCGACCAACGCGGAGTACCTGGTCCGGGTTTACCGGCCCACCTTGGCACCGCCGCCGGGCAGTTCCGGCACCGAACGGTTGAACGCGTTCCAAACGTACGCCTCAGCCGGCATCCAAGGCCCCGGGGTGCTCAACGTGGTGGTGGCGATGTGTGCCACCAGCGCGGGTGACTACAAGAGCCAGACAACTTCAGGGCCATGCCCCGGCGCCAGGGCCGATGGCGTTGATCCAGCCGGCAACCCAACCAACCCTTTGAGCAGCGCCGGCGGGGTCGGTGTGGCCTCCTTGGCCTATATCCGCAACGCCACCCGACCAGTCACCATGGACTTCGGCGTCTCAGCGCTCAGTTCTTGGGGAGACGCCCCCGATTCGTACCACACCACCAACGGCGCCGCCGGACCGTACGCCGCGCCCAAGCGCGGCGGCACAGACTACCTCTACCTTGGTGCCAGCCCAGGCACCTACCCGGACGGCGACCCAAGTCCGGCAGCGGATGGTCATGCCAGCGATGATGGGCTGTTCGTGGCACCAGTTATACCCGGCCAGACCAACGCCAACCGGGATTGGGTCCTCGCCCAAGACCAACTCTTGGTGGTGGGACAGCGTTACATGTTCCGGGCGCAGGCCAAGGGCAGCGCCGCAGACCGGGCGCGCATCAAAGCTTGGATCACCAGCATCAGCGGCGGCGCCACCGCGGCTGCAACATTCGATCAGCCGCTGTTGGGTGGGAGCTGTTCAGATACCCCGGACGCCTCCGGCTATGTCTATTGCGAATACCAGCCGGGGGCTCTGACCAGCGCAATTGTTCCTGTTTACGCCCGGGTGCGGGCTTCGGATGACCCGGGGGTGAGTGCCACCTCGCGCGGCCCGGTTGATCCTGCGAGCGCGCCTTGGGCACCCGGCGGCGAGGTCGAAGACTACCGTCTGGGGGTCGCTAAGGGCGCCATCCGGCTGTCCGCCGCCACCCTGGGCGGGGTCGCAACCGGGGTCAAACTCGCCCTGACCAACGTCTCGGACGTGGCTCCGTCACGCAACACCGCTGAGATCACCACCGACGCAGCTGCCTCCGCCCGCCCCGCCACGTCCGCCCACGCGATCGAAGATCCCACCAAAGCGATCACGGTCAAGACCACTGGGATCGGCGGGGCCGCCGCGTTAGGCATGGGTGGCTGGGCGCTGAGCGACCAGGGCGGCGCCCACCCCGAAACATTTTGCACCGACCGGATCAGCGGTGCGGCGCTCGCCACCAAGATCGCCCCGGCCACCGGTGAACTGACCATTGAGGCGCCGCCCGCCGGCGCGGCGGCGCACCGCGACATCTCATGCCAACTGACGTACCGCCCGGTGGTGTCCGTGACGGCATCGGACATCGCGGTCAACCCGTCCGGGAACGCGGCCCTCGCGGACCAACTCGAAATCTTGGCCGGCACCGCGAACGTGAGTGTGACGCTGGTCGGCGCCGTGCGGAACGCGAGCGGCGCGCTGGTAAACGTGCCCATGCCCGGCGAATCGGTCGAATTGACGCTGACCGCAGACCCGGCGAGCGGCGCGCTTGCGGACGGCGCCCGTTTCCAAACCGGTCAGGGCGGGCAATGGCAAGACCGGGGCCAGACGCTGACCTGCGTGATAGCGACCGGCGGCGGCTGTAGCGAACCGATCCGGATCTGGGGTAGCGAACCGGGCGCTTACCAGGTAGCCGCAAGCTGGGCGGGCCAATTCCTCCCCGATAAGGCGTCCGGGAAACCAACCGGCACGGACCCGGCGGTGGTCTATTTCAAGTCTGGGCCGGCCGCCAGCGGCGTGATAGACCTCGCCAACAGCGGGGATCAGGCCGCGAACTGGGGAGCGGTACCGGCGGGCAGCGCCGATTCTTACACCCTCAGCATCTGGGTGCGGGATTCCGCCGGGCACGGTGTCAAGGGCCTGGCGGACTCCGCCTTCACCAAGACGTGTGCTGTTGGCGCTGCGCCCGGGACGGATTGCCCACCGGCCAGCGGGGTGGTGTTCGGGCCGGTCGTAGAAGACCCCGGGACTGGTTCTAACGCTGCGGGTCATTACACGGTCGCGGTCTATTCGTCCAAGTCAGGCCCTAAAAACATCGGGATCGCAGTGGCGGGTGTGGCCGGGGCGCTGACCCAGTTGGGTGACCCGGCTCAGGCCTACGTCACGGCGACGTTCCAGGCGATTGCTGCGGCCGACCCGGGGCAGTCATCTTTCACGGTGAGCCCGGCGGGCGCCAAGACCGTGTCCGCGTCAGACCCAGGCGGGGCCAATCCGCCCGGAGCGGAGTATTACCACGAAGGCCAGGTGGTCCTAGCGGACGCGAACGGCAACGGGATCACCGGCGCGCTAGCAACGGGCGCCTTGGTTTGGGCTGACGCCGACCCGCCCGCCTCACGGGTAGAAATCACCGAAACCGGGACGGATGGGGTCTACCAGGTACGGATTTGGTCTGCCGTGGCGCGGGAGTATTCCGGGAAGAGCGTCAAGTTCACGGGCGCCGGTGGCGCGGCCCTGACCCTGACCGAATCAGAGCGGTTCGCTTTCGAGGCGGCCGAACCGTCGCGGGCCAGCGCCGCGATGACCATCACTCGGACCGCTGATCAGGCGGCGAACCATGATGCGCCCGGGGTAACGGCCGCGAACTGGGGCAAACAGACCATCAGTGTCACCCTGAAGGACGCCTTAGGTAACCCCTACCAAACAGGAGTGGGCGCCCTCACCGCCTCACCCGGCCCGGGCACCCCAGGTCTCTACTTCGCTGATCCATCCGGGACGGGTGCGGGCAAGTTCGGCTGCGCCGCAGCGCTGACCGCCGCCCGGTGCAGCGCCGGCATCTATACATTGGATGTGTATTCATCTAAGGCCGGGTCTAGACCGGTCCAGGTGACCTTCACGCCAGGCCAGACCACGCCCCCGACCGCCCCCTTCAACGTCCTGGAACAAGGCAGCGGCGCCGACCACGTAGACGCAGTGTTCACGGTGCCCCCACCAGACCCGCAGGCCGCCGTCTTTGTGCTGGGCGACCCGGTGAACTATCCCGGCGAGAGCGTGATCCAAGACAACTGGGATGACCCGTCGGCCCCGCCGGACGGCGGCGACTCGGCCCGCTTCGAGGTGACCGAAGCCTTCCATCCCGGGGTGCGCGTCTGGGACGCCGGGCGCCACAACCCGGTCCAGGGTGCCTCCGTCACCTTCACGCTGACCAGCGCCGCGCCAGGCGGCCAGTGCCCGGCCCGCTTCGAGGGCTTTGGTGGTGCCACGATCACCCTGCTGACCTCCGAAGCCGGGAAGGTCTCGGCGGCTGTCACGTCGGCATCGGCCACCCAGTGCATCATCACCGCAACGCTCGCCACGCCCGCCGGCCCCGTCCCGGTGCCCGGCTCCCCGAAGCGCCTGACGTGGGTAAATGCCCCGTTGGACGATGCCGCCACCAGCTTTACGCTCTCCCCAGCGCCCGTCGTGGCGGACGGGGTGGCGCACGGCACAATCGAGGCGGTGTTGACAGCGCCGGGCGGGGCCCCGGTCTCCTCGGCGGCGGCGTCGTTGGCGGCCTTCGGCCCGGCTGGCGCCGGGCTGGTGTTCAGCGCGTTCACGCACACAGGCGCCGGGCACTATGAGGCGACCTTCGCCGGCACGGTGGCCGGCAGCTTCCCAGTCGAGGTGACGGCGGGCGGCAAAGCCCTCCAGGTCTTGACCCCGGGCGGCAACGGTTCCGCGAACCTGATCGCGGGCCCGCCGGTGGCGGGCTCATCCGAACTGGTAGGTCCGGCCGCTGGCGCCAAGGCCGACGGCCGGGAACTCCAGATCATCACTGCGGCGGTGGCTGACGCCCACGCCAACCCGGCCCCTGGGGTGACGGTCATTTTCGCAATCCCGGCTGGCGTCACATCGGTTGACGCGGCCGGCACCCGGCCGCGCCAAGCCGGACCGGCGTTGGTCCCCGTGCCGACCGATGCCGCAGGTAAAGCGCAACTGTCGCTGGTTTCAACCAGGAAGGGCCGCTATGATGTTACGGCGACCGTCGGCGGCGTGGACATTACCAAGGGCAGTCCCGCCGCCGCGGTCTTTACCAATGCGGATGTTGCTCCGGCCCGGTCCACCTTCGAGATCCCGGACGCCGCCACGGCGCAGCCCGTAATCACTGGCTTCCACACGCCTAAGGTCACTGTGTTCGATGCTTCGGGCAACCTGTACACCGACAACCCGGTTCAGGTGTCTTTCCGGTGGCGCCTGGCGGGCACACCGGCCTGGTCGGGACCGCATTCGGTGACCACCCAGGACGGGGTGGCGCTCTGGAGTGACTGGAGTGTCAAACAGGCCGGTGTGTGGGAGGTGGAGGCGTCAATCCCGCAAGGCGTGATCGGCCAGGTCTTGACCGCGAGATTCAAAGCTGGCCCGGCTGTGCCTGCGGCCAGCGAGTTTACGTCATCAGCGGGGACGAGGGTACTGAACAACGGCACGGATTCTCACTTTGCGAGTGTCTTGGTGCGCGATGCGCCGGGTGGCAACCCGGTCCCGGACCAAGCGGTCACGTTCACTGTGACGGATGGGGCCCGGATTGTTGGGGCGCCTGGCACCGGCAAGACTTCGACGGTCAAAACGGGAACGGACGGGACCGCCCGGATCGCAGTGGTGGATTCGGCCACGGGTGGAGAATCCGTCGATGTCAGCGCGGATTTGGGTGCGGTCCAGGTGGGGAGCGCGAGGCTGGAGTTTGGCCCGGACGCACCCGCAGCGGCGCAATCGACGTGGGTGGCTGAGCCGACCTTACCGATTGGTCCCGGACACAGTGGCGTTCTAGCCAATGGGCAGGATTCGTGGACGGCACGCATCACGGTCGATGACGCCAACGGCTTGGCGGCCAGCGGGGCCACAGTTGCCTTGACCCATCCCCCGGAGCTGACTCCGTCAGCGCCGGCGCCTTACATCACCGATGCCAACGGCCAGGTCTCCGTCCAGTTCACCGCCAAGCGGGCGGGGGCCTACGCGGTTCGGGCGCTGCTTGGCACCAGCGCGATCAGTCCAGATCCGGCCACGGTGACGTTTGTCGCCGGACCACTCGATACGGCCCGCTCCTATTTGGAGCCGCCCCCGGCTAGCGCTCTAGCGGATGGGACAGAGCAATTAACGGTGCGGGCATTCCCGTTGGACGCCTTCGGTAATCCGATCACGGCTGCGCAGGTGCGGTTTGAGCTCCCGGCTGGGCTTGATGTGGCCGGCGGGAGCGCCGGCCCAACCAGTGTGGTTGTGCCCGTCGATGCGTTAGGGGTGGCGGCGCTCCAGGTCACCTCGCGCCGCGCGGGCACCCATGATGTGACGGCTGAGGTCCAAAGCGCCCCAGGCGGGGCCTGGACCGCGCTGACCAACGGCTCACCGGCCCACACCATCTTCGAAGCGGGCCCGGTTGATGCAGGTCAATCGTTGATCGCCCGCACCCCCCAGTCGCCGCTTCCAGCCGGAGGCACCTATCAGGTAACGGTCCAGCTAATGGACCGGTACAAGAATCCGGTGCGTCAGGCCGGCGTGAATATAGACTTCGTGTTCCACCGCGCGGGCAATCCGAGCGGGAATCGGGAGGTTTATTGCCGCCAGACCACTGACCCGAACGAGGTGGCGGCCAGCGCGCTGACCAATGGCGACGGCCAAGCTCAGGTCTCTTTCAAGCAGACCTTGGCGGGGCTGTGGCATAGTTGCGGGTTCTATCCCGGTCAGATGATTGTGGGCGGTAGCCCAGTGGATGTGTCGTTTACGCCGGCCGCAGCCAGCGCGGCGCGCTCCCGCCTGGAGGTCTCCGCGAACGTGGTGGAAGCCGACCTGAAGGCGACGCATCTGGCCCGGGCCATGGTGGTGGACTCCTACGGCAACCCGATCGGAGGCGCGGAGGTCCAGTTCGGGATTGACCCGGGGGCGGCGGGCGCGCCGGGTCCGTATGTGGCAGGAACTACCCAAACCAAGGTGACGGTGGCGACCTGTGACCCGGCTCATGCCTTGACCGCACCGGCGTATTGCCGCCAAGGCGGCCAGTTCCTGACAGGATTAGCGCAGGCGGAGTTTGTGTCCGGCGAGCAGGGAAGTTTCCCGGTGACTGCGACCCTGGCCGGGTCTTCGACCGCGTTGGATGGTTCACCTCAGCCGGTGGAGTTCATCGCCTCGCCGGGCGATCCAGCCCGCTCAAGTTGGTCGATCCGCCCGGACACGGCCGCGCCGGGCAGCGGCGGGGATGTGTCGCTACCCGCGACGGGTGAGCGGGCCGATTCGTACGCGTTGACGGTGAGCGTCGCTTCAGCCGAGCAACTCAAGGTCCCGGACGCCCGCGTCCGTTTGGTTGGGCTACCGACCAACGTCACGGCCCTGGGTGGGTTGGCCGGTCAGACCGCGCCGCCAGGCGCGCCGAACTTCGGGACCTTCACCTGGCAGTTGGCTTCTACCAGCGCCGGTCAGTTCAGCGGGCGGGTCCAGGTGGAAACTGCGAGTGGCTGGGTGGACGTGAACGGGCCGTTCACGGTCCGGTTCCGGGCGGGACCGGCTGCGGGCAGTGGGTCGTGGTTGGTTCAGCCCGGCGTGGCGCGAGCCGACGGGAAGTCTCCGTCCGCAGTGGTGGCCCGTCTGGCCGATGCCCACGGTAATCCCGCTACCAGCGGGTCCGTCACGTTTCACATCCCGCCGGGTGTGTCTTATCTAGGGTCGAGTGGCACTACGGCCGGCCCGGCGGATGTGGTCCGGCCGGTGAGTGCGGGGACGGCTCGCATCCAGTTGGTTGCGGCGCAGCCGGGGGTTTATGAGGTCACGGCGGCGGTGGAGCCGGTCGGCGGCGCACCCGCCGAACCGATCAAGGCGATCAAGGACCCGGATGAGGATCACGTGGTGGCGAGCGACGGCAAGCTGCATGTGGAGTTTGCGGCGGGTCCGCCGTCTGGTCCCGCCTCGACGCTGACGTTGCCGACGGCGGGCCAGGCGGTGGCGGTGGGGCCGACGGGACGGCATCGTGCGGTGGTAAGGGTGGTGGACTCATCCGGTCATCCGCTGGCTGGTGTGGGTGTTGTGTTCCAGTGGACGCGAGGGACGGCGGCGGGGCCGGGGGGTGGGCCGTGGACGCCGGTGACGGGGGCTGTGAGTGGGCCGGACGGGGTGGCGGAAAGGTGGTTCTCGGCGCCGGGCAATCAGGCGGGCTGGATCTGGGTGCGGGCGTTTACTGAGGCTGGGGGCAAGATTCAGCCGGTCGGTGGGGGCGCGGGGGGCCAGACCACGCTGGGCGCGGAGTTTACGGCGGGGCCGGTCAGCGCTTCGGGCAGTAAGGGGAGTTTCGCCACGGATGGCGGCACGGTGCTGAATGATTTGGCGGCGCGGTCTTGGGCCAGGGTGGTGGTCAAGGATGCCTACGGCAACGGCGTGGGGGGCCAAAATGTTGAGTTCAGTTTGCCGACTAGTGCTCCGCCGGCGTTGGGCACGCCGGTTTTCGCGGCGAATGGTGACAAGTCGGTGACGGTGGTGACGTGTGGGGCGGAGCCGCCGGCGCGCCCTGATCCGGACTGTGAGATTGGTGGGGTGTACACGCCGGGGCTGGCTTACGCGCCGATCGTGTCCAACTATGAGGGCACTTTCCCGGTCAGTGCGGAGTTGGAAACTGTGTCCTTGGGTCAGGGCCCGGTCAAGTTTGGGCCGGGCGCAGCCAGCCCGGAGGCGTCCTTTTTCACTCTGACGCCAACCGACCCGGCGGCGGGGCATGTGACTGCGGGCTCGGGTTCGGGTGGGGGTTCAGCTTCGGGTGATAGTTACACGTTGCGGGTCACGGCGATGAATGGGTTGAGTGGGGGTTCGGCTCGCCCGGTGTCGGGGGTGTGTGTGGCGTTGGTGTTGCCGGCGGGTATGAGTGTGGCGCCGCCGCTTGCGCCGTCGGGTCCGTGCCCGGCGGGGGAGTTTGTGACGGATGCGCAGGGGACGGTGACGGCTCAGTTGGTCTCAACACGTGCAGGGCGCCTGCCTGTTGGCGTGATGTTAGGGGGTACGCGCGTACCAACAGAACCGCATGGTTCTGCCACGGCCCGGGAGGCGTTGTTTGTGGGGGGGCCGCCGGCTGGGAGTGCTAGCGAGTTGACTAGTCCGCCTGGCCCGGCGCGGGTCGATGATCCGGCCGGGTTGACGGTTAGCGTCACGCCGCGAGATGCGGACGGGAATTTGGCGACGTGTTGGGCGGGGGTGCGTCAGGTGCCGTGTGAGGTGCGGTTTGAGGTGCCGGCGGGGACTCGCGCGGGTTCGGTGAGCGGTCCGGGGTCGGTGTTGGCGGCGGGGTCGGTGGTGTCTTATCCGGCGGCAGGGCCGCCGAGCGCCAGTCCGGCGCGGGTGACGTACCGTGGGGTAGCGGGCCGCTATGAGGTGACGGCGCAGGTGGGGGGATCGGCGGTGATGGTGGCGGATTCCGTGCCTTCTACTTCCGGTCCGGCCGCCGCCCGGTTGGAGTTCACGGCGGTGGCTGGCCCGCGTGCGCCCATGGTTGTCCCGTCGGATGGGCGCAGTGTGGCGGGCTGGGTCGCGGATGCGGATTTGGCGAGCGCGGCGCTGGGCGGGTTGTCGGTGGCGGTGGCCGATGGCGCCGGTCATAGTTTGGCGCTGTGTGCCGTGGAGGAAGATGGTTCGTTTGATTGTCCGCTGATTCCGCCCCAGGAGCCGGGTAGTGTGCTGAGGGTCACGATCCACGATCAGCAGGGCCAGGCCTCGCCCCCGGTGGAGGTGGTGGTGGTTGGCGGCCGGCCGCCCACGCCGTCACCAACCAAGCCGCCGTCCCCGACCGGTTCAAGCACCGCGCCCCCGGCAGGTGACAGTGCTCTAGCCTTTACCGGCGCCGACCTGACCTGGGCGTTAGTGGCCCTGATGGCCATCCTGCTACCACTAGGCGCAGCCACAGCCCGCCGCCGCCCCCGCCG
>JAITJY010000192.1 GCA_031278675.1 Bifidobacteriaceae bacterium | reverse complement strand
CGGCGGGTTCGGGTCCCACACGCCGAGTTCGATGTCCCGCATGGTCTGGGCGAGCCAGCCCTCAGCGTCCTGGCGGGTCGAGTAGGTGTGCGGCCCGGGCCGGCGTACTCGGTCGGGGCCGATATAGAGTGCCTGGAACCTCCCGGACGGCAGCCTCCGGATAGATCCGGAGCCATGTTGGCGTCGGTTGGCGGGGCGTCCGCCTGTGCTGCGCGTGCCCATATCTTGCCCTTATCTATTCAAAACGTGCCCGATTCGTGCACATATTTTGGCACGTTTTGTCCCGTGGCGTCCAGTGGTGTCCACCTATCTTCGGGGCAGGGCCGCAGGTGAGAGGCAAGAATCTGCTGGTGAGACGGTTAGGATTGCCGACCGTTGGTGGAGCTGACCGGACTCGAACCGGCGACCCTCTGCTTGCAAAGCAGATGCGCTACCAACTGCGCCACAGCCCCTAGTCCCCCGGGGCGCACCCCGGGGGGGAAGACCAAGTGGAGGTCAGGCCACTGGATCGGTGACCTCAGCCCACAAGTCTAATTCAGCCCGGTCTTGAGCCACTTTGCGGTAAACCAGGGCAGCTACGGCCGCCAGGCCGAGCACTATCAGGAATTTCTTCATCATTCAGAACCTCTCAGTTAATAGGTATGCGCCGTGAGGTTTACGGCGGCTGTTGGCGTGCCCAGGGCTGGTCCCCGCCGCGGCCTAAGGCATTTTAGGGAGCCTATCATGCGGCCCGGGAACACGCGTTGACCTGTAGGTTCAGGCGGGCCGCAGGTGATGCGTGCATCTGGGGCCAGTTCAGAGGATGATTAGTAGTGCTACGCCACTCGCCCCAGCGGGGCTTGGCGGCGCAAATCAGTCCGGCCGGCGCCCTACCGGCCAAGACAACCGATGAGGAGAGGCTAGCGTTGCACAAGTTCAGAGGTTCAGCGTTACTGGCGGTGGGCGGCATCGTCCTGGCGCTTGTGGCTTGCACGGACGGCTCAAACGGCGGCTCAAACGGCGGGTCGTTCGACGGCGCCGGTTCGCTGGTCTCCGACGACGGCTGTATCCGCGTGCCCGCCGCAGTTTCTTCGGAGAAAGTCAACTTGTTTGTGGAACTCGCCGAGGCGTTTGAGGCGTCGCCGGCAGCGGCCGCGTTGGAGACCTGCGCCAAGGTGGAACCGGTGGATGTGACCTCGGGGGACGCGACCCGCTACCTGTCGAGCGGCGGGGACTGGCCGGCCGCCACCGACCGGGCGAAGTGGCCGGTTATCTGGTCGCCAGCGTCAATGGTGTGGGTTGAGCGGGTGGCGGCGGCGGCATCGCCGGGGCTGGTCGAGGGAGCCGCATCCTTTACCCGCACCCCGGTGGTATTGGCCATGCCGGAGTCGATGGCGCAGGCGCTCGGCTGGCCAGACCAGGCGATCTCGTTGGGCAGTGTCGCCGCCCTGTGCGCGGATAGCGCCGGTTGGGGAGCCGTTGACCCGGCTAAGGCCTTGTGGGGGCAGTTCCGGATCGCGAAAACCAACCCGAACACTTCGACCACCGGGCTGGAGGTCTTGTTGATGCAGGCTTACGCTGCGGCGGGCAAGACCGCAGATCTGACGGCGGCGGATGTGGCGGCGGCGCAAGATTTTTCGGCATCGTTCGAGGCATGTGTAATTCACTACGGCGACACCACCGGGAAAGTCTTGCAACGTTTGTATGACGACGCGCGTTCTGGCTCATCCGGATCTACCTACGTTTCGGCGGTCGCGCTGGAAGAAACCTCGCTGCTCAACTACAACCAAGGCAACCCTACCTCGAAGGTGGTAGAGCCCGGCGAAACGCTCACGCCGCCCCGCGAAAAACTCGTCGCCATCTACCCGCAAGACGGTTCACTGTGGTCCGACAACCCGGTAGTGGTGTTGGGCACGCACTGGGTCACACCGGAACAAAAGGCCGCTGGCGACGCGTTCGCGGCGTTCTTGCAGACCGAACCCGCCCAGCAGATTCTCCCCAAATACGGTTTCCGCCCCCTCGACCCCTCCGTTCCGCTCGGCAGCCTCTTCACCGCCGAATACGGCGTGAGCCCCGAAGGTCCCGCCATCACGCTGCCCCAACCGCCCGTCGAGACCGTCTCCGCCGCGCTGGACCAGTGGGTCCAGATCCGCAAACCGTCCTCAGTGCTGGAGTTGATCGACATCTCGGGTTCGATGGAAGCGCCCATGTCCGACGGGCGCACCAAAATGGACGGCGCGATTGAGGGCGCTATCGCCACATTGGAGCATTTCCGCAGCACCGATGAGGTAGGCCTGGCGGTGTTCACCACCGGCCTGGGTGAGGTCACGTTCCCGCTGCGTGAGGTTAGCCCGCTCGGCGCAGACCGCGAAACACTGGCGACCTCGTTGGGCGGGTTACGCCAAGCCGCGAAAGCAGGCACCCCGTTGTACGATGCCGTCGCCGCAGCTTTCGATGACATGTCGGCCCGCGCTCAAGCAGGGCGCATCAACGCGATTGTGCTGTTGTCTGACGGCCAGGACACCGATTCTGTCATGTCCCTCGATTCGCTGGTCGCCAAACTGAACGGCGCGAACCGCGAAGGCGGTAACGACGCACCGGTGCGTATTTTTGCGATCGCCTACGGCGAGGACGCCGATCAGAGCGCTCTGGGACGCATCGCCACCGCTTCCGGGGGCCAGGTGTTCGATGCTTCCAACCCAGAGCGGATAGATTTGGTATTTGCTTCTGTGATCAACAACTTCTAACCGCTAACAGCTTGGGACACCGCCTTGAACATTGAAACCGATTTGACGGACCTGACCCGACCGGTCGCTCCCGCGCGGCGCGCCGGCGCCCTGTGGTGCGCGGCCGGCTTGGTGGCGGTGGCCGGCGTGCTCGCGTGGGGCGGTGAGTGCTTCGCGGTCAGCTACTTGCAGGAGGCGGCCAGTGGGCTGGCCGCCTCGCGCGGCTGGGTATCGGGGGAGGTCAGCGCCTCGATTGATCTGGACCGGG
The DNA here is from genome assembly GCA_031278675.1 of Bifidobacteriaceae bacterium. Lineage (GTDB taxonomy): Bacteria > Actinomycetota > Actinomycetes > Actinomycetales > WQXJ01 > JAIRTF01. Next base: position 2,366 of record JAITJY010000192.1, on the reverse strand, counting down.
TGTTGGCGGATGATCCGAGTGGCAGTGTCGGCGTCGCCGTGTTGCCGCTAACGGCGCGCCAAGAGGCGGGCGCCACCGCCATGGCGAGCGATCTGGTGGCGCTAACGTCATGGGCAACCGTGGTTGTGGCGGTCGGCAACGACCTGTCGGCCAACTCGGCGGATTTGTCAAGCCAAACAGTGCTGGAGATCGCCAACCTGGCGGAGACGGCCTCGGATGACCTGGAGGCCAATCTGGCCCAAGCGGTCGGTGGGATCGGGGCGGCGCTCGAAGAAGCAGCGGCCCAGGGGGGCGGCGGCGCGGGCGGGGAGACGGCATCGTCCACGGACGATGCGGCAGCCGGCCGGTCTGCTGGGTCGTGGGTGCGGACGTTCTTCCTGGTGGTGGCACTGATCATCCTGGTTCCGATCGCCGTGACCGTGGGTCTGATCATCTTCTTTGTGCGGCGTAGCCGCAGGCGGCGGGCCGGCCCGGAAGTCAAAGTGTCGAAAGCGGTGCCGGACAATGTGGCGGACTACCTGGTCAAACTGCGGACCTTACGGGGCCGCTACCTGGGAATCCGGCCTGGCTCGAAGCCGTATACCAGAGCTAAGGCAATGGTGGCGCACATGGGGCGGATCGTGGCCGACACCTCCGAATTGTTCCGGCGGCTGGCGCGGAAAGGCGGCACCGATCAAATGGCTGTGGCGGAGGTGGAATACCGGGACCAATTGGGCAAGGTGGTCGATGTGCTGGGGGAAGACTATTACTTGGACATTTTGATGCGCCCCGATTTGTGGGATGATCCTAAGCAGCGGGCTGAAGCTGTCGAAGCTGCTGTGACGGCCTTTGGCCAACAAATAATCGAAAATATCAAGCAGGTCAATGCTTCGCAGGATCTGCGTTTCCAAGTCTCGCTTGACGCGCTGGCGCGCGCCAAACGCGACCAAGCTAACGGGCTCTATGACGCCCCCAACGAAAGGCCTGAAGAATGACCGCAACTTCTCCTGAACCCGCAGTCGCCATTGATATGGCGTCCCTGCTCGGAGACCCGAAGACCAATCCCGTCGCGGAAAGCCCGCTGACGCACGCCCTGGCTAGCGTCTCGCCTGATGAGGCGGGCGCCAAAGGCGCTGAGACTCATTTCGAGTTCCGCACCTTGCTGGATGACAGCCAGCGTAAGCTGCTCGCGGAGCGCGGCGGGGAGCTGGCGGACAAACTGCTCGGGGACCGCAATGCGTTGCTGGATTTTGGTCAGACCGCCTTGACTAAGGTGAACCAGACCACCTCCGAACTGCTGGCGGCCCAGCGCGGGATTGATTTGCCTGAAGCCGACTTGGTGGTCAACGGTATTTTGCGTCAGCTAGACGGATTCTCCGCCAAGTTCGAATCGGGTCAGGTGAAGGGATTTTTCAACAAGATCCGTCACGCGATCCGGTCCAACAAGGCGACTCTGAAAGCGATGTATCGCGAATCGAAGTCGATTGAACAGCGCCTCGATATGGCGGCCGGGCAGACCCGTGAGATGGAACTGCGTTTGGCGGACAACGTGTCGCGTGGTCAGCAGCTTTACGAAGTAAATGATGCGTCCCTGACCAATTTGGTCGGCGTCTTGGCTGCATTGGAGCAGGTTCGTGATGAGGGACGGGTTCGCGCCAGTCAGATGGAGGCGAAACTCGCTGCGCTGCCAGCCGGCGATCCGGCCCGGCCTGGCCTTGAAGAAGAGGCCCAGACCTTGGCTGAAGGCATTGAGGCGGTTGAACTCACTTTGTTTGATTGGCGCCAGCAGTTCTTCTTGGCTTATGCGCTCTCACCGGCGGTGCGGAATTTGATTGGTGTTTCGTTCACCATGCAGCGCCGCCTCCAGGTGTTCCGGACCATGGGCTTGCCGGGCGGTAAGAAGTCACTGGTGATGTGGCAGCAGGCCGCCTTGGCGAAACAGTCCGCCGAGGTGGGTCAGGCTCTGTCTGATGGCACCGCTCGCCTGATCGAAGGAGCTTTCCAAGCGGCTGGCCAGGCTGTCACCGAGACCGCGAAAGCGGCCCAGGCCCCAATCCTGCCGGAGCAGGCCATCTGGACTATCCGTGACTCGATCCGCACCCAGTGCGAGGGTCTGGTTGAAGCCAGCCGCTGGGGCCGGACTGTGCGCGGGCAGATCCTGACGGCCATGGAAACTTCGGAGCGGGAGATCGGCACCGCCGTGACCGAGGCCCGCACCACCATTGTGCGTGAGGCCTTGGCTGGCGCCCATACCCCCACCCCCGAGGCGCCCGCCCCGGACGCTGATTTGCTCCAGGCTTTGGGCGTCAAGTAGCGGCGAGGCCGCAGACGCCTTCCTAGCCACCGCCGGGATCGGCGGGCGGTGGCTCCCCGCCCAGTTAGGGACG
>JAITJY010000163.1 GCA_031278675.1 Bifidobacteriaceae bacterium | reverse complement strand
CTACCACCACCAGATCGCTGGTTCTCCGACCAGCCGAGCGCCGGTGTGGCGGGGGGCGCAATCGTGCAGCTGGCGGGGCGGGGCGGGCAAACGGGACGCTGGGGCGGGTTAACCCATCGGGACGTCATCGACGGCGGGAAGCTGGAGGGTGTCCGCCAGGATCAGCTCGGACTCGTCGCGGCGGTGGGTCAAGACGGTGTCGATGTAGCTGCGGACGGCCTCGTCCAGCGAGACGTAGCGCGAGTCGCGCTGCGACATGAACCAGCGGTGCTCCAAGATCTCGTGGTAGACCTGCGGCAACTCCAATTTGCCGCGCAACTCGCGGGGCACCGAGCGGACAGCGGGCTCAAAGACGTGGATCAGCCAGTCGTGGGCCACGAAATCCTCGTCGACATCCTCCTGGTGGGAGTGGATGCGGTAGGTGTCGAGATCGTTCAGCAGGCGCCGGGCCTGGTTCTCCTGCACATCGAGGCCAGTTAGGCGGAACAGGCGGCGCGAGTGGTGCCCGGCGTCAACCACCTGCGGCCGGATGTGCAGCGTGGTGCCGTCCGGGCTGGAGGACATCGACATCTCAGCCACATCGAAGCCAAGGTCGTTGAGGCGGTTGATGCGGTCTTGCAGGCGCCAGCGGGCGTCGGCGGAGATGGTCTCCTCCTCGGTCAGGGCGCGCCATAGCTGCTCGTAGCGCTCGACTAGGAAATCTCCCACGGCGATGGGGTCCAGATCATCCTCCAGCATCTCGCCCGCCTCCAGGTCCATCAGTTCGCCGATGACGTTGGTGCGAGCCAGGTCGACGTCATAGGCGCGCTGCCCTTCCGTCAGTTCCTCATGCAGGGCGCCGGTCTCGGCGTCCACCAGGTAGGCCGAGAACTCCTTGGCGTCGCGGCGGAAAAGCGTGTTGGACAACGACACATCGCCCCAATAGAAGCCCAGCAAGTGCATCCGGACAATCAACAGGGCCAGGGCGTCGAGCAGCCGGGTCGCCATGTCCGGCCGCAGGCGGTAGGAGAACAGCGCCCGGTAGGGCAGCGAGAACTGCAAATGCTGGGTCAACAAGGCCGCGTCAAGCTGCTCGCCGCTGTCCGTGGCGCGCCCCAGCACCACCGCCACCGGGGCGACAGACGGCGCGTCCAAGCTGGCCAACTCCTTCAGCAGGGCGTACTCGCGGGTGGCGGCGTAGGCGGCGATCTCTTTGATCGCCAGGACGCGGTCAGACAGCTTGACAAAGCGGACCACATGGCGCGAGATGCCGCGCGGCAAGGCCAAGATGACGTCATCGGGCCACTGGTCCAGCGGCAGGTTCCAAGGCAGGTCGAACAAGGCTGGGTCAGCTGTGACAGCTGAGATCTGCAAAGACTGAGCCATATCGGCTGGCCCCTCCGTTCCTAGGCCGGGGACGGCTCCAACCGGGCGGCGAACCGGGCCGGTGACCGGACGGCATCGGACATCTGAACTAAAGCCGAACCGCCGCCCGGGGTCCCGGACGGCATCGGACATCTGAATTAAAGCCGGACCGCCGCCCGGGGTCCCGGACGGCGGTCCGTTGTGCAACCGGCTACCTGACCGTTTGACCGGTCAGGCGGCGGCCCCTTCAGCTGAGGCGGGCAGGCGCTCGCCGGTGGCGGCTGAGAAGTTGTGCTGCTCGCCGGGGCGGATGGTGAAGTACACCACGTCGCCTTTGGCCGGGACCTGGCGCGGGTTGACGCGGGCGATCAGGGAGCCGCCCTGCAAGGTGGTGGTCTCCGGGTTGGCGCCGACCAGCGAGCCGTAGGCGTAGGCGTCCGAGCCCAATTCCTCGACGATGTCGATCTCAACCGGGATCGCCCCTGGCGTGCCGGCGGTGGCGGGCTCTAGGTTCTCAGGGCGGAACCCGACGGTCAGCTTGCCCTCGTCCTCCGGGGTCAGCGCGGCGACCACCTCGCGCTCCAACTGAACGTGCGCGTCGCCAATCTGAACCGAGTCGCCGGTCACCGGGAAGGTGCCGATGTTCATCGCCGGCGAGCCGATGAAGGTCGCCACGAAGGCGTTGGCCGGCTTGTCATACAGCACCAGCGGCGAACCGACCTGCTGCAACAGCCCGTCCTTGAGCACCGCGATGCGGTCGCCCATAGTCAGGGCCTCGGTCTGGTCGTGGGTGACGTAAACGGTGGTGACGCCAAGCCGCCGCTGCAGCGAGGCGATCTGGGTGCGGGTCGAGACGCGCAACTTGGCGTCCAAGTTGGACAGCGGCTCATCCATCAGGAAGACCTTGGGATTGCGGACAATCGCCCGCCCCATCGCGACACGCTGGCGCTGGCCGCCGGACAAGGCCTTCGGCTTGCGGGCCAGGTACTCCTCGAGGTCCAGGATCTTGGCGGCCTCCTCGACCCGCTGGCGGATCTCCGCCTTCGGCATGCCGGCGATCTTGAGGGCGAAGCCCATGTTGTCCGCCACGGTCATGTGCGGGTAGAGAGCGTAATTCTGGAACACCATCGCGATGTCCCGGTCTTTCGGTTGGACGTCGGTGACATCGCGGTCGCCGATCCAGACGCGGCCTTCGTTGACCTCCTCGAGGCCGGCCAGCATCCGCAGCGAGGTGGATTTGCCGCAGCCTGATGGCCCAACCAAAACCAAGAACTCGCCATCCTCGATGTCGAGATTCAAGTGATCGACTGATGGGCGGTCATTGCCCGGATAAATCCGGGTCGCCCCGTCGAATCTGACAGTTGCCATGACAGATACTTCCCTTCACCGGCAGGTACGTGCCGGACGATCCGT
>JAITJY010000137.1 GCA_031278675.1 Bifidobacteriaceae bacterium | reverse complement strand
GTCGGGTTGGGCCGCGACGCTTGGACCGAGCCCCACACCGCGCACGCTCCGACCGCCAAGATAGCGGTGGCGTGCTCCGCAGATTGGCGCAGGACTTCTTCGGCGGACTCGCCGCCAATGGTGCAATAGATCCCGCCGTCTTTGAGTGGGATAGAACCATTGACTACAAGAATGTGGTCCTCCGCGTTGGTCGCTGCCAAGGCTTGGTTGGCGGCATCGCCGGATGGAGCCATGACCAGCTCGTTGTAATTGACGGACAGGAGGTTGAGGACGACCTCCTCGACGGTGGTCCCGCCAGACCGCAACGTCGATTCCATGCACCCGGTGCACTCTTGTAGCTGCAACCAGACCACATTCGGTTTGCTAACCGCCGCTAGCTTGTCCGCCACCTCTTCGGCGCTGGCCGGTTTAGCACCGGCCCCCACCGCGAAGATGCCCGCTAGCAGTCCGCAATAGGCCAAGAAGTCCCGCCGGGAGACCCCGGCACGCATGAGATTCTCGCCCAGAGTCGGCTCTTGCCATCCATCCAACTTGTATGCCACACCATTGCCTTTCGCATTCAGCACGATTTGTCAAAAACACCTAGGTCGCAGTCACAATCGAAGGCCCTGACTGATGAACGGCACCCTTGCTGCGTCCGGTCACTGCGTCCTGGTCAAGATTGTACGCAAAATTCTCGCCAGGGCGGACTTTTGTCCCACATTGCGGCGTGGCGAGTTCGCCGTGGCCCGCCCGATGCCGCCCCTGGGCCGCCGTCTTGCCGCCGTTTTGCCGCCCCGGGGTCGCGGTTTGGCGGGCTGGCGGCGCTCCACGAGCCCGCCAAGCACCGCCTCCGGCCCTGTTTGCGCTCACAGGGGTCCCGCGGCGCGCCTCGTCAGGGACGCCGCTAGGCCGTCGCCGGGCGCCGCAGGCGCAACAGTGGTGCGGCCGCCAAGGCCACCGCCACGCACGCGACCAGGCCAACCAGTCCAACCAACCCGACGCTCGGTATGGTCGCCGAGCCGTAGTCAGCCAACAGACTGGTGTCGAAGGCGTGAGCGCGGGCGGCATCGGAGAACCCGACGGTCTCCGCAGCGGCCTCCAACCCATCCGGTGCCGACGAGGCCAGCGGGGAGAGCAGCCCGGCGGCCACAACCGCCAGGCCACCCAGGGCAAAGACGGCCGGACGGCCTGCTGCGCTGCGGGCGTCGATCGCGGCGAAACCGGGCGACCAGGCCGCCACCACGCCCACCACCAGGGCCGTAATGACGCCTTCACCCAACCCGATCAGCGCATGCAAACCGAGCATCGAGGAGGCGAGTTCTCCGAACGGCACGGGAACGGTCCCGCCGATCCCATAGAGCAACACGAACACTGCGGCGGTCACTGGCACGCTGACGAGTCCGCCTAAACCGGCCACGCCGGCGATCCCCACGGCAGACCGGGGCCGGGCCCGCTCGACCGCCCATCCGGTCAGGGTCGCCACGACCGCCATAAGCAGGATGTTAGTCCCAAGTGCGGTCAGGCCACCGTCGGCGAAAGCCACGGCTTGGACCACCAAGACGGTGCTGACCGCCAGTATCCCGCGGGCCGGCCCCAGCAAGGAGGCCGCCAGGGCGCCGCCTAATAGGTGCCCACTGGTTCCAGCCGCCACGGGATAGTTGAGCATTTGTAAACCGAACACCAAAGCCGTTGTGGCGGCGAAGGCCAGCGCGCCGCCCCGGTCCCGCAGGGACATCAACCCACCTGAGGGGGTCTCGTCGCCGGGGTTAGCCCAGGCCCAGGTTGGGCGGCGCGCCTGGCGCACCGCAGCGGTCAGTGCGCCGAGGGCCAACACGCCGGTGACGACGGAAGTCGGGTCATTCAGGTAATGATCAGGGACATGCATTATTGCTCCTTTGGGGTAGTGGGTGGGCGCTTTCCGTTGCGCCCGCTCCGAGCCTACCGTGCCCAGCCCCGGTCTGGGTTTGGCGGTTTGACGCCCCAGGCGCGGCCTACCCACCGAGTTCGCCAGGCTAGTTCTCAGGTGGCTTTCAGGTCTCACCCCTTATCCTGGTGGCTATGGCTAACCCAATCACGCCCGAGGAACTGAAAGCGGTCAAGGCATTGGTAGACGCGCTGTCTGCGGCCTATAAGACCCGAGTGGTGGGGCAGCGCTCGTTGTGGTGGTCGCTGCTGGCCGGGCTGGTGGCGGACGGCCACGTGCTGTTGGAGTCAGTCCCGGGCCTGGCGAAGACAACTGCGGCGCGCACGTTGGCGACACTTTGTGGCGGATCCTTCGCGCGGATTCAATGCACCCCAGATCTGCTGCCATCAGACATAGTTGGCACACAAGTGTTCGACGCAGCCCATTCTACCTTCTACACCGAACTCGGCCCGATCAACGCGAACTTTGTGCTGATGGACGAGGTCAACCGGGCCAACACCAAGACCCAATCAGCGGTCCTAGAAGCGATGCAGGAACGCCAAATCACGCTGGCTGGCCAGGTCCACAAGCTGCCGGAACCATTCATCGTGTTTGCGACGCAGAACCCGATCGAACATGAGGGCACCTACGAACTCCCGGAAGCTCAGCTCGACCGTTTCATCCTCAAGGAAGTCATCACGTACCCCGCACCGGATGAAGAACTCGCCATCATGGAGCAAGCCGAGGAAGCTAAAGAGGACTTGGTGCCGGTGGCTGCGCCGGCCGACATAGTCGCTTTGCAACAAATGGCCCGCCGTGTCCACGTTGACCGGGCGATCAAACATTACATAGTCCGCCTCGTGGAGGCGACGCGCAACGGGGCCCACGCGATTGGGCCGATCGGCCGGTATATCGAGTACGGTGCCTCGCCGCGCGCATCGCTCGCGTTCCAGTGGGCGGGGCGCGCCATAGCGCTGCTGTCCGGCCGTGACCACATGGTGCCCGATGACGTCAAGTACCTCCGCTACCTGGTCCTGCGGCATCGGCTCATCTTGACGTACGAAGCGGTCGCTGACTCCGTTCAGCCGGAAACAGTGGTGGACGCACTGTTCGCGGCGACCCCCGCGCCATGACCGCCACCGCGCCGTGCGGCGCTTTCGGCGGCGGGCCGGCGGGACGGCGATAGGCCTGCGGGAGGTTTCGGCATGGCTCAGGTGCTCAAGTACCGGCCCCACAGCCGGTTGGATGCGATCCAGGCGCTGCTGGAGGTGCATTCGCATCGCCGCGCGCGCTCCGTCCTGGACGGCGGGTACGCATCGGTGTTCCGGGGACGTGGCACAGACTTCGAGGACCTGCGCGAATACGTGCCGGGTGACGCCGTGGCGGACATCGATTGGAAGGCGACGGCCCGGGCGGGGCGCCCGCTGGTGCGCCGCTACCGGGCGGAACGGAAAAACAATCTGCTGCTGATCGTCTCGACGGGCCGTTCCATGACGGCGGTCGCGCCGGATGGCACCATCAAACACGAACTGGCGATGGCGGTCGCGGGCGTGTTCGCGCAGTTGGCGGTCCGCCACCGGGACCTGGTGGGGGCCGTGTTCGGCGACTCCGAGAGGCAGGTCGCGGGCCGCACCCGCGCGGGCCGGGACCACGCCGAGCTTGTCCTGTCCTCCCTGGCTGCGGCCGCAGCGGACGAACGCGGCGCCGTTTCCTCCCTGCCCGCAGTATTGGATTATGCCGTCAAAGCACGGTTGCCTCGGGGTATCGCGGTATTGGTGATGGACGATGCCGACCTAGGACCAAACGGCCGAAGGTCCCTCACGCTGTTGCACGCGCGCCACGAGGTGATGGTGGTGCGTATCGCAGATATGCAGATGGCGGCCGCGAACGCCATCGCGCCGTTTGATGTCGAGACGGGTCTGGAGTTGCCGGATGAGGTCAGGTTGAGTACGTCGGTGTGGGCGGAGGCGGAGGGCTTGGCCGCGCGTCAGAGCCGCGAGATTGAACGCGCTTTGGGTTCGCGGGGAATTGCTCATGGGCGTGTCACCGGTCAAGATGATCTAGTGGAGACACTGATCGGAGTGTTGGAAAGGCATAGGGCCGGTGGGCGCTGACATTGTTGAGCCGTTGGCCCCGCTGCCATTTTCTGTGCTCTGGTTGATTCTTGGACTCCTGGTCATGTTGGGGTCTGTGGCACTGTTTGTGCTGCCGAAGTTGTTGCGGCGCCGCCGGGCAGCCACGCCTGGCGAACCTGATGCCGTCCCGCAGGAAGTGATTGATCCCAGGGCGGCGGTCCTGGGCGAGATAGACCGGATCGAGGCCGAATGGCGTGATGGAGAGTTGACCGACAGGGCCGCTGCGCAGTCGATCGCTACTGCGGTAAAGAAGTTTGCGGGCAGTGAGACAGCCACCATGACGCTGTTGGATCTCAAGGCCCGCGATGATCTCCAATCGCTGGCAGAAATGATCTCAATGGCTTATCCGGTCGAATTCGGGGTGTCCGGTGAAGGCGACGTGCCGGACTTGGCGCGGCGAGCCCGCGAGGTGGTGGCGGCATGATGACGGGCCTGACAACTGAGTTGGCGGCGGCGTGGCCGTGGTGCGGGCTGGTGGTTGGGGTTCATCGCGGTCGGTGGGCGGACGGGATCGGGCACGGGGGCACTAACAGGCGGACGGTGGTGGCGACATGATGATGGGCCTGACAACTGAGTTGGCGGCGGCGTGGCCATGGTGCGGGCTGGTCGTTGGGGTTCATCGCGGTCGGTGGGCGGACGGCATCGGGCACGGGGGCACTAACAGGCGGACGGTGGTGGCGGCATGATCTTGCTGTATCCATGGTTGGGGGCTGCACTACTCGCCGCGTTTGTGGCGGTGGGGGTGGTGACGTGGCGGCGGGCGCGCGCGGCTGGGGTGAGCGGCGGCGGGACGCGGCTGGCGAACACGGGGCGGGCGGCGGCGCTGGAATCATTCCGGCGGGCCGTGTTGCGTCACCGGCGAATCACGGCTTGGGCGGCGCTATTCGCCCTGATCGCGGCGTTTGGGACGGCGTTGATGGCGGCGCGGCCCGCTGATGCGAAGACCTTGAGCCCGGAGTTGCGGAACCGGGATGTGGTGCTGTGCCTCGACGTTTCGGGGTCGATGTATCCAGTCGATGCGGCTATTTTGCGTCAATTCCGGCAGATTGTGGAGGAGTTTGACGGTGAACGTGTGGCGATGTCGTGGTTCAACTCATCCTCGGTCACGCTTTTTCCGTTGACGGACGACTACGAATTCATTGATGAAACCCTAGAGCCGATCCAGAAGCAATTCGACACTGTCGCGAACATTGAGGACGAGGACGACTACTGGTCGATTCCCGAGGAATACTTCCCGGACTCCAGCGGCACGTTGCTGGGCGAAGGGTCGTCGCTGCCCGGGGACGGTTTGGTGTCTTGTCTGCAACTCTTTGACCGGCAAAATGAGGACCGGCCGCGGTCCATCATCTTTGCCACCGACAATATGGTCGAAGGCTACCCGATCTTCGAGTTGGACGAGGCCGTCGAATTGGCTATCCAGGCGGAGGTTCGGGTCTATTCACTGTGCCCTGACCCCGGATCTATTTCGGGTTTTAGCCTGTTCGGGGGCCAGGAATACTGGGCGGCTGATGCCGCCGAAGAATTGAAGGAAGAAACCGAATCCACGGGCGGTGCCTATTTTGAGGCAAGCGATTCGCGGTCGGTTCGCCGGATTGTAGATGACATCTTGGCGCAGGAAGCTTCGCTCCTGGACGCCACTCCGGAACGGGTGATCCACGACCGGCCATTTTGGGGCCTGGCCTGCTTGGCGCTGGGCTTGGGCGGGATATTGGTGACCGGCGGGTGGAGCAGCGAGCGGCGTGGGCGCCGGGTCGAACTGGCGCGGCGCGGCGGTATTGTCGCGTTGCTGGCTTTGGCGATGTGGAATCCGAGCGTGGGAACCGAAACGTTCAAGCAGATGGCGGTCGACGCGGACGTGTTTGTGCTGGTAGACACCTCACCGTCGATCGCAGCCGAGGATTGGGAGGGGGATCACACCCGGTTGGAGGGGGTCAAAGCCGATCTGGCCGCTTTAGCAGCACACCACGTCGGAGCCCATATCAGCATAATTACGTTCGATTCAGAGGCCACGACCGTTTTGCCGCTCAGCACCGACGCGGGCGCGGTCACGTCTGCGGCCGATACGCTGGCGCCGATCACCACCTGGTACGCCTCCGGTTCGTCGATTGATTCAGCGCTGGATTCGCTGGTCGCAGCGTTGGAACGGTCCCGTGAGCAGCATCCGGAGCGGGCCCGCCTGGTTTATTACATGGGCGATGGCGAGCAGACCACTGACGAACCGGTCCGGTCTTTTGAGAGCGCGGCAGAGCTGGTCGATGGGGGAGCGGTGCTCGGATACGGCACCCCCGAGGGCGGCCCAATGCTGGAATACGAACCGGACTGGTTGAGCGACGACGAGGGTTTCGGAACCGGCTATGAGCCCGAGCCGGAATACATTGAGGCGCCTGACGGCAGTGTCGGCATCTCCAAGATCGACGAAGACGCGCTGGAGCAGATCGCCGAAGAACTCGGTGTGCCTTACAGCTCGCGCTCCGCAGATTCACCCGTGGTAGATGCCTTGTGGCAGGGTGAGCTGCCTGAACGCACTCTGGAGACGGAAACCGATATGGCTCGTCCCATGATTGCTTGGCTGGCCCTGGCGGCCAGCCCGTTGGTCGCCTGGGAACTAGCGTTGTTGTTGCGCCGTTTCCGCAAAGCGAACCATGCTGCGCGTTTGGTTGGGCCCCGCGCGGGCCGCTCCGGCGGCGGAGCCGCCACCCGGGCGGGAAGAACCCGCTCCGGGTATGGTTTCGCTGGCGCGGGGGCGCCTGGCTGGCGTGGGGGGCCTGGTGGGCGCGGTTGGCCCGGCTGGGCTGGTGGGGTGTTTGGCGGGCGTGGCGGTAACCGCGCCGGTGGCCGGGCTGGTCCGGGCGCACCGGGCGGTGGATTCGATAACCCCGCTGGTGGCGGGCTTGGCGGCGGTGCTGGTGGCGGTCCGGGGGTGCCGACTGGTGGTGTTCCGGGCGCGCCGGGTGGCGGCGGTGGCCTTGCGGCTCCTTGGCCGCCGGGGACGGTGCGCCAGCCACCCCCAGGTTGGGACGTGGGGACGTGGCGATGAAACGGGCAATGATGAGGCAAGGCGGCGGCGTACCGGGCTGTGTGGCGGGAATTCGCTGGGAAGGTGGTGGGCGGCATCGTGATTAGGGCTGCCAAGCGGCTGCGGGAAGACGCGGCGGACGGGGACGGCGCGGTCAGGCGGCGCTTTTGGGTGCGGCTGATCGGCGGGATCATGCTTTTTGCGCTGGGGCTATTTTCGGTGGTGATCTGGGGTTTTGGGCTGGCGGGGGAGCGGCGCTACGAGGCGGGCGAGTACCAGGAAGCGGTGGGGCCGTATGCGTCGGCGGCGGGAATCATGCCGTTCGAGCGGTGGAAGGCGCAGTTTGGGCAGGGGACGGCGTTGCTGGCCGGCGGTGATCCGGCCGAGGCGGAGGTGGCGCTGGCGGAGGCGCTCGAAACTGTGCCGGAGAAGCACGAATGTTCGGTACGCATCAATTTGTCGTTAGCACAGGAAATACAAGGCGACGATGCCGTGGCGGCGGGTAACCCTGAGACCGCAGCTACGTTCTACGAACAGGCGTTGGCGACGCTGCGTGACGGCGGCTGCCCGTCCACGGACGAGGTGGCGAGCGAGGCGGAGGAGCGGCTGCTGGATAAACTTGTACAGGCGAGCGAAGGAACCTCGGGTGAGGATGGGGATCAGGACGAGGATCAGGAGTCGCCTTCACCGACGCCGACGGCGTCTCCGTCTGAGCCGTCGCCTGGGTCGAGCCCGTCCGGTACACCGAGTGAAAATGGTGGTAGCCCGTCGCCGAGCCCGTCTGAATCTGGTGGGGGCTCCGGCAGCCCGTCGCCTTCGGCTTCGCCGTCCGAGGGCCCGTCGGTGGACCCGGAGACGCAGGACAAACTGGACGAACTCAACGACCTTGGTCGCCGCTCCAACCGTGAACGAACTGAGAACCGCGAATACGAGCGTGACTCGAGCCGCTGGTACGACTACAACCGCCCGGTCTGGTGAACTGTCCCGCCGGACCTGCGTCCCGGTGGGTCTGCGTCCCGGCGCCAAAGCGGTCAGGCAGGTCTGCGTCCCGGCGAGTCTGCGTCCCGATGGGTCTGTGTCCCGGCCGGTCTGCGGGCGAGTGGTCTGACCTCCGTCCTCCGAGGTAACTCCGCCAACGCAGTGCGCCCGTTGGCCACCAGCCGGAACGATTCGGACATAATGTACATTATCGGCGTTCCGACTGTGAGCGACTGGAGCAACCCGTGCTGGTGTACGCAGGCCTGATGCAGGCCAACTTCGCCGCGCCCAGGCGCTAAAGCGTCCAAGCACACTGGGGTCCCATCCCGCATGCGACCCACCACGTCGTCGTCCCGCGTCGTCCCCTCTCGGGGTTTGGGGGGTTTAGGTCAAGTTTACCAAGCAAAAGGCTATGACATACCTCCAGTTTTCGTCCCCTCTCGGGGGTTTGGGGGGTTTAGGACTGTTTTGTTGACCTATGGGCTTATCGGGTTAGTGTTTTCGTCCCCTCTCGGGGGTTTGGGGGGTTTAGGGGGAAACACCATGACCACCACTATCAGCACGGACCAGTTTTCGTCCCCTCTCGGGGGTTTGGGGGTTTAGGGTTACAGTTGCGAGTTGGCTATAACCAGGGTTTATGTTTTCGTCCCCTCTCGGGGGTTCGGGGGGTTTAGGCCCAGTCGCTCCAGTCGGTGACCACACCCGGCCGGGTTTTCGTCCCCTCTCGGGGGTTTGGGGGTTTAGGAAACCGCAACCAAAGCGTTAGAGAACATGATCGGAGTTTTCGTCCCCTCTCGGGGTTTTGGGGGGTTTAGGTTGGCTCGAAAACCGTCCACCATGGAGTCTTGGCTGTAGTTTTCGTCCCCTCTCGGGGTTTTGGGGGGTTTAGGTGAGAGGTTCGACTAATACCGGTGCGGGTCGCTCGGTTTTCGTCCCCTCTCGGGGGTTTGGGGGGTTTAGGCCTATTGACTTATTCGAGAATGTGGTGTAAGGGCTTGGCTTCAGTGATCATATTACGTCCACGTCGAGTTCGGTCAGCCTGGCGCCAGCTCGCATGATCGTGGGGTCGCCGTCGCGCACGCGGTACACCCTGACATTGTCATCATCCTCGAGGATCCATTCTATGCGGGTCAGCATCGGCTTAGTCTGAATGACCTCAAAGGCCGAGTATTGGACACGGGTACCGAAGCCGGAAAGCAACTTGAAGAGTCGCAGGCGGCGTCGGTCGTCCGAGATGTCATAAACGCCCAGGACATGCGGCTTATGCTGGGTCGCAGCCCTGGGCAGGCCCCGGGGTGAGTTGCAAGACGAACTAAGCATCGGCACCCACCGGATGGTACGTTCCGGCATCCCGCCTGTCCTGAGAATCCAGGGCGTTGAGCACGCCCTGGTTCAACCGCGTAAACCGGCCCGGCTTGACGCGATTCAGAGTGTAAAGGATATGCATCACGCTACCAGCCGCGATGCCGCCGCGTTTGCTGACATCCTCCGCAGTCAGCTTCACGAGCGCGTGCGCCGCCAGGTTCCTGACGCCTGAGATCCTGCTCTGATTGCGTCGGCCACTACCGGCGCGCCAACCGTTTCCACTTTCAAAAGTCACGAGCTTGTCCAACGCTGCCAGATTGGGGTTTTCCGGACTCTTCGACTCGAGCGCAACTAGGAGATCAGTACTGTAGACATGTTTTCCCCCCTGACCGGACAGCAGCCTGCCGAAGGCCCGGGTCAGATCAGGGTCCAAGCGGACGGCGTCCGCGTTCAGCACGCTCTCCGGCAAACGCAAATAGGACTCGCGCGCCACACCGACCCTGGCGAGTTCACCGGCCAACGTTTCAAACACCGCCGGGGTGACCGCTCTGACGAAGTCAGTCCACTGCTCGCGCAAAAGCCTGACTTCAAGCCCTGCGAGATACAACGCGAGCTTCTCACCCGGTAGGCGCGTCAAAGCGAAAGCCGTGTTGGCAAGGCTCCGGCAGGCCCTAGTCTCATCCAACTCAAGCAACGCCTGCGCGCCATCAATGAGCCGCAGAGCGGAGTCGGGAAACTCGCTGATTCTTCGGGCCACGCTCAAGGCGCCCGTGTAGTCGTAACTTAAGATGAGTTCTTTGACGCTGTTAGTCAAGATGAGACGCGATAGGTTGGGGCTCGCGACCTCGCGGCACCGGTTTTCGCCGCTTGTTCTGTCGGGATTGAGCTCCCAGAGAGTGTCCAGTTCATAGTCCTGCTGGCTCTCTCTATCATCACCCCGGTTGGCGGCCTTCCTGGGAGTGAGGACCTGGATCGCATTGGACCGGAATAGATCGAACGCATGGAGCGAGAACAGCGCGGACTGCATCTGCGGAGTTCCCGAGGACACGTTCAATAGCAGTTCAGCATCCGGCCACCGCCGAGCCAGCTCTGACAGGTGACGCCTAAAGTCCGCGATGTGCTCATCGAACCGATGGGCGTCGCACGCAGACCTGACAAGCACGATCTCCGGCGGCGCCTCACGCAGTTCTCCGGCCAGCAGGCGGATTGCTCTGGTGTAGCGCTGGTCGGAGTCCTCATTACCAGCGATCTCATCAGACAAGTAGAGCGTGACCGCATCCGGGCGATAGTGGCGGCAGATCTGGAGCATAGGCCCCTCGCCCAGCAAAGTTAACGGGTCCGCAGTACCAACCGGTGAGAACAAAACCCTCACTACTGATCCAACGGTTCGATTGCGATAGAGCACTTCCCCATTTCGTAGTATCTGTCCCTAAACTTTGTCAGTTTAACGACCAGTGGCGATACGCCTGTTCGCTTCGTGGCGGATTCATGCCGGACAGCGCGCTGCCTCCCACCACCGAATTGACCTTCCAAAATCTTAGCCATTACATCCTGGTTGTTGACCACCGTCTTGGAGCGGAAACCTGCCCCGCCGCCCAGATACACGAAACATCCCTTCTCTTGTACCAGCAGCCCAATTTCGGCCGGTCGGAACGCCGTTACGTACTGCCCATAGCGCGCCGGATACAGCTCGCCAGCAATATTGGCGAGGTTTCCGACCCACCAGGACAGGTCTTTACCACAAAGTTGCGCATTCACAGCCATGTTCACTGTGATGTCGAAATCCAAGGATAAGTGTGGCACCAGACATTCCCGGTAAAGAGGCAGCCCCGCCGGGCTGTCTTTAGTGTTCCGGTCAATCTTCTGGCAAATGGCCAGGTCAGATAGTCTCAAAGGTGCGCCATCTGCGACCGAAAGAGCTTGCAGTACGTCGTTGACGGCATTGTCGGACCTTGTGCCCTCTCGGAGCAATGTTCGTAGAAAGCTCGCTTCCAACCTTCCGGCATTAGTTCCTGGGTTCGTCAGATCCCGCCTCCCGCCCTCCTTTTCTTTACGGTTCACCAGGTATTCGAGCAGAAGCGTACGCAATAGACCCTTGATCGAGGACCCCGGCACATAAGGGTTCCCATACGGGTCCTTCATAAAGGTGACGATGTCGTTGATAGGGGGCACCTTCCCCCGGGAGGTTGTTCGAGATCCCGGGTCATAACGCCCTTTCGATTCTTCACAGCCTCCGAGACCGACTTCATACCCGCCCCAGCGCGCCTGGTCGGGCTGGGCCCAGCCGTTCGCGGACAACCACTCACCCAGCCTCTGGGCCGCGCGCATCTGGCCGCCGCGCCGGCCCCCGCCGGTCCTACTAGAGGCCAATATAAACCTCTCGAAAGAATCTCGTTTACCACGAGCGACTATGTCCGCGTACATCCGCCCCATATCCGGGAAATAGACCTTCTTTGCTGACACGCAGTACTCCTTCTGCGTACGTTTTTCACCCGAACCGACGAAAACGGGGCCTACTGTCTCCAATGTCAGCCGGTAACGCTTGAGATAACTACTCATGTGCATCTCCTTCCAGCCGGAGCCAGAACGCTTTTGCGTAAGAATATACAGGGTGGGCGCCACCCATTCCGACATCAGCCAGCACGCCGTCGAACGGACTGGTGAACACCGAACCGGCCGCGAACTTGTGCAGATCACGTTTCCGCAAAGGCGAATCGGCATAGGTCGCAGAGGCAACAAACCCGCTGCGTTTGACCAGCCCATATGTGGCGCCTTGCAGCACGGCGTCAAGTTCCTGATCCGTAGGATAAGCGCAACTCAACAGCGCATTGCGCGCGCCCGGTTCGCCACCCATTCGGCCAGCGAGGCCCGCAGGGAGATCCCGCACCGCCAACTCGAAACGTCCCAAGCCGGAAGTCCGCCGACCGCCGATGCCGCCCAACGCCAGAGCAGCCAGGACCTGAGACAGTTCGTCCAGTTCGCCGTCCGTACCACTCGCATCTAACCAAAGACCGGCGTTTGGTGCGAAAGAAAACACCCCCACGCGGTATGGTTCTGGATCGTCTTGGGTCCGACTGGTCGCCACCTTGGTGTGGGTCTCATGCCGTCCGAGTTGGCCCTGCAACGTCGCTAGCCTTGCCAAATCATCCTTGCCCAGTTTGGCCGCCACGAAGCTGTCTAGGCTGTCCGCAGGCAGGTAGCTGATTTGTTTGGCAAGCTTCTTCGCGGACGAATCGGATTCGGTGGAGACGATCCGCACCAACGGCTTAGGCAGCAGATACTGGTCTGACACGTAGGGGAAAGCGTCGGTGAAGCGGAGGGTTCCCTGGGCGATCGAATAGATGAATGAGTCGAGCCGGGGCTCGCCGCCACCTTTGAGCGCCTCGAGAGCTAAGGCAGAACAGAGCGTGTCGGCCCGCAAGCCGATGCCGCTCGCCGATAGCGCGCCGTAGCCGAAGTGAGCCCTTCCGAAGCTGAGCCTAAAGAGCTTGGAGTTCATTGTTCAGACCTTCAAGCAACTCACTTCCGACGTGGCCGAAGCCCACCTCGGCGTGCAGCGTATTCCCGAAAGAAATCCGCCCATAGCCCCTGGTGCCGTGGCCCCCAAGGTAGTCGAGTTCGAGCAGGCGCAAGCCTTCCGCGATTGTGGCGAAGTCTTCGCGGATCTCTTCCTCGCTGGGTAGCTCGCCGTTGCGGCTCCTGGCGATCTCGTAGATCAAGTCGAATCTGAACTCACTGCCTGCTATCACCCGTTCGATCTGTCGTGGGTTGGCAACAGATGTCACGCGGTTGATCGTGTTCTCGAATTTGACCTCTGTCAGCGTTCTAGCACCGCGCTGTTGCAGCGATGGCGCGTTGGCGAGGACGCAGTCGCGAAAGACCAGTCTGCCGGCATAGAAGTCGTTAGTGTCTCCGAAAACCCGCCGGACGCGGGCACTGTCACTATTCGGCGCCTTCGCCAGCCTCCCCGACTCGAATCCATCAGCGCGTGCCAGCAAGGAGCGCATCTTGCCTTTCAAACTGGAGCCCGGGATCAGCGGCAGCTTGGTGAGAGAGTCGCGCAGGACCGGCGAATCGGTGGCGCCGATAGCCGCGAAGCCGGCCCCTGTTCCGATATGCAGCCCCGTTTTCACCGTCAAAGTACCGGTGATCTTGATTTTCGCATAGCTGGTCATGTCACTTGTCTCCTGTGTCTAGATACTTCTTGTATGCCACCAATGCCTCCATGTAGCGGCAGAACTTAATCAACTGGACGCGGCTATCACCAATCTCCTTTAAGGCACTCAGCAGCTTGGCTTCTTCGATGAACCTCCTCACACCCGGTTCGCGTCCGGCCTGGTAGACGAAGCGCACGCGTAGATACTGCACCTTGTCCCGCAAATCCTGACTCAGCGTAGGCCCGGTGGCGCCCTCGGCGTCCTCATATAACTGAGCGGTCAAACTCAGCAAGACACGGAGTTGGGTGGTGCTAAACCTCCATCTAGCTCTGCGGCCCTCGGACTCTTTCTCCGCTAATCCCTCGATTACTTGCCTGGCTTGGTCCACGTAGTCTTCACTGATCGCCCCCACGTGTGGCCTCCTCACTGTTAGCATTACGCTGATTGTAGATGTACAGATAAAGCGCTGCCTTGAGCTGGCTCGCGCTGGTTGTGTCTTGGAACCATTGGTGCAGTTGGCCGGCGAACCCCCGGAATTCCGCTTTCGCTGCCTCGTCTTCAGGTTCCATTCGTGCTAGGAAATAGGCCCAACGAGCCATTGAGATCTGGTCCCCTCGCTCGCGGAGCAGTTCCAACAGCTTGTATACGAAAGCCATGCCATAGTTAGGGTTCAGGTTGAAGAAGCCCCGTAGCACGGCGAATTTCTCGCCTATTACTGAATCCCGCAGTTCATCCCAACCGAAGCTCACGCCCGGCTCGAACATGGCGATGCGGTCTTTTCCGCCCGCCTTCGCCTCGGCTTCCAACGAGCCGACTTCCTCGGCCATCACCGCAACGGGGAATCCACTGTGATACATGCCAAAACCCGCTGAGACGGTCAGTTTGCCTTCCGTGTAGCGGGTGAAGGCGTCCCGTAATTCGAGGCCGGCTTCTAGCACGTCGTTCCAAGCACCGATCAAGAACACGTCATCGCCGCCCGAATAGATGATGGTAGCAAGGCGGCCTCCACGTTGCGCGCTCGAAGCTCCGGCCACATCTGAAGACAGCGGCCGGTATTCCGGATTCTCGAGCAGATAATTGATGTGCTGGCGGAAGAACAGCGACAGCGACCTAGAGAACTGCCCGGTGCGGGAAATCGTGTTTAGCCGACCCCCGCCTTGTTGGATAAAGCCGCTGGTGAACGCCTGACCCAAGTTGTCCGCGTCGAGCCGGAGCACCCCCAGCCGGTCAATCCCAGGTGTGCGAGTTGCGTAACTGGCTATGTCCGGATTCTCGGCATAGTCACCCACCCAAAGGTGCACGCCCAAGTTCTTGCCAATATAGAACTTGTTCTTGGAATAGACCCGCTGACCTGCGGCTACAGCATCGATGGCGGCTAGCTGGTCAACCAACCGTAAAGTCTTGTCAAATGGCACCGGCAGCCCTTCGCCACCTGGTGCAACCACAAAGAATCTCTTATCCAAGATTCTGGCAGAGGCTCCGATCAACTCCCGGCACAGCGAGCAGAGATCTTCGCGGACCGTGTGGTCCACGCGATGACACACCTTGCATTCGCGGGTCCCTTGGTGCGCAGTGCTGTTAAGCTGACGCAGTTGCCGCGCGCCGTAACGGCTCAGTTTCTTGGCTGAGATCTGGGCGCTCAGTTCGCGATACAACTCGCTCTGCTGCGGCTTATGGCCAGCGGAGCCGTCTGCGCCGCCTGTCATCACATCAGCCGCAGCAAAAGGAGTCATGCCAGAAGCGAAGAACAAGCTTGTCTGGAAATGCTCGATCAACCATTCGTTGACTTGTTGCTCGAAGTCCTCAACGGCGGCTCGTACCCGTTCCGTGTTGGGCAGCAACAGATAGGCGTGACCGCCACCCGAATAGTTCAGATTCGCGCGCGTCAGGGCGAGCCGCTCGACCAGTTCGTCGATCAAATGCTCGCATAGCATCTCGAGGTAGAACGACCGGGCGCGCAGCGTCTTGAGTGCACGGTCGGAGTGGATGGTATAAATAAAGTCCTGGATGCCAGAAATGTCGAAAGAATAGAGAGCGAACGCCTGCTCGCTGTAAAACGCGCGTTCGGCATCGAACAGTTCCTTCTTGAAATCACGGCGTCCGGTCTCATCAAGATAGTGCCAAATGCACGCACCAAACGCTGCGGTCAGCCGAAGATGGTCAAACAGCGAAATGTCGCGCAGCTCCGCTGCATCCGTCGACGACGGCACGTACGTGACCGTTGCCTCCAAAGTGGACAGGAGACTGGCAAACCATTCGGCATTGAGTTCTAAATAGCTCAGCGTCTCACTGAGCTTTTGCACAACCTCGTTGTAGCGGTGCTTATCGAATGGTCGCACAGTGACCTCGGGATAGACAAAGGGCTCGCGGTCATCGAGCAGCACGGGCCTATAACTCTGCTCCCCCGGGACCGACCCGAAAGCATTGAAAATGCTATAGAGCGGAGTGGTCGGCTGCCAATCGTGTGGCGTGTCGGAATCGTCCTGGAGCCTGCGGCGGTCCGCGCCTGCCGCAATGTTATCGGCGATGTACGAAACGTAAGCGGGTGCATCAGGAGCCAGCCGACCGGCCTCCGATGCCGCCCGCAACGCTCGGGCGTGGTGGTAGCTGACCGCGTCCAACACGTCGCGTTGCAAGGCGGAAAGGCCTCGGTCGCCATCGGCGCCTTCGGCTGTTTCGACTGTTTCGGTTGCAGCGGCGGGATCGTCTACTTCGCTGGGATTCCGCTCGTCGTGCGACCACACCTTTATCAAAAACCTCCGGCCTATGGCGCTATGCGTACCTTTGTACCCAAGTTGCGCCCTTTGCACCGGCTTGCCGACATCATGCAGAACGCAGCCAAACAGGCTGCCCAGCAGGTTCTCATTCAGCTTCATGTTTATTGCCTTCCTGGCGGTGACCGGCGGTCTTTTCGGCCCGGCCAACGAGCGGCTCTACCCGGATCGATCCCATGCCCAGTGCAGTTTTTGCGCCAATGCCAGTCCACGTCGCAAAGACCATCAGCATGTTAGCGTAGGCCGCCAGTGATTTCACATCGCCGAGATGCGCGACTATCTGGCCCGTAAACGCTGGGATCTTGGTTTGCCCAACCGGAAAATAGCGGCTGGACAAACGATAAGAAGTGATATGCACGCTGCTGGTGAGCCTGTCCAGGACTTCTTCATCGGGTTCCTTCGAACCCTCAAAGAAATAGCTGTACCTCATCATGGAACTCTGGAACAGCAGCCGGATATCGGGATGAAAGACGTAGCGGCCGCCCTGCTTGAAGGCCGATGGCGTCGCAAAGATGATCCGGGTGCTCCGCGGCGGGTCAGCGTAGAACAGCCGCGTCACGTCCCCGGCGGGGTTGGATCGAAGAGTCTTGGCTCGGATGCGGAAGGTGGCGTTGCCGACTGCGCGCAGTTGGACCTTATCGAATCCTGGCGCCTGAAGCGGCCCAAGAACTTGCTCGTAAGCATCCGCCGTCAGTGTATTGACACGCCAGACCAGACCCCCATCGACAGCGGTACAAGACTGTGAATAGGGATTGAGTGGGACGCTGTGCAGAAACTCCGCGAAGTCTGAGGCGATCTCTTCCATAATCACCCCCTGCAGATACGGCCCCAGATCGAACGCAGCCCCGCAGAATCCGGCGGGAGGTTCCAGCTCCAATTCAAGGGAACCAAAGACGCCATCGGCCGGCTTTTCGCTATCCATGAGTTGAGACTATCGGGTTTAGCGCCTTGCGGTGGCATTCCGGACTTACGAGCCGGATATCTTCCCGGTCGGTGCGGCGCGCAGGTTCTCGCGGCCGATCCGACGCAGGAATGTCCCCACAGGAGCCGGGTGGGCGGACCTGCGCCCTGTGAGCGCTAACATGACTTCGGAATCCCCGCGCGTGTGCGGGCACAGCCCACACCGGCCCCGGGCCGAACGGACCAGGAACCGGAATCCCCGCGCGTGCGCGGGGACAGCCGATCTGTCCCGGGAGGAGTGCGGATATATGGCGGAATCCCCGCGCGTGTGCGGGCACAGCACGCAGCCAGCACCCAACCGCCACTGAGCCGCCGCGCCCGCTACGGTTCTACCGCACCGGCCAACCCGTCCTATACCCCACCCATCAACGCTGATTCCAACCGCACCGATCAGGCCGGCCAGGACCGCCGTCAGTACCGGTAATGTTCCGGTTTATACGGGCCACCGATTGGGACCCCTAGATAATCGGCTTGGGCCTGACTGAGAGTGGTCAGGGACGCACCGAGGGCAGGCAAGTGTAGACGCGCGACCTTTTCGTCGAGTTCTTTCGGCAGGCGGTGCATCCCCGGCGCATATTCACTCCGCCACAATTCCAGTTGGGCCAGCACCTGGTTAGTGAATGAACACGACATGACAAAGCTCGGATGACCCGTCGCATTTCCCAGATTGGCTAACCGGCCTTCCGACAACACCAGCACGCAGTGCCCGTCCGGGAAAATCCATTGATCCACCTGATCCTTCACGCGCTCACGCCGCACACCGGGATACGCCGCGAGGCCCACCATATCGATTTCGTTGTCGAAGTGACCGACATTCGCGACCACCGCCTGATCTTTCATAGCCGCCATATGTTCAGCAGTTATCACAGCGCAATTACCGGTCGCGGTGATAAAGAAATCACCTTCTGCGACGTGATCTTCTACCCGCGCCACTTGATAGCCGTCCATGGCCGCCTGCAACGCGCAAATGGGATCGATTTCAGCGACGATCACCCGCGCTCCCTGCCCCCGCAACGCCTGCGCCGCACCTTTGCCCACATCGCCATAGCCCGCCACCACCGCGACTTTCCCGCCAATCAGAATGTCCGTCGCCCGGTCCAACCCGTCTGGCAGCGAGTGACGAATGCCGTAAACATTGTCGAACTTGGACTTGGTGACCGAATCATTCACGTCAATCACCGGGAACCACAGCTCCCCCGCCGCCGCCGCCCTGCTCAGCCGGTGCACTCCCGTCGTGGTCTCCTCGCTGGCACCCCTGAGCCGTGCCCCCAAACGGGTCCAGGCGCCGGGATCGGCGCCCACCTCGCGCAGCAGACTCTGGACCACGCGTCCTTCGGCAGAGCCGCCTAGAGCCTTATAAGCCACCGCGTCCACGCCCATCTGATCGAACAGACGTCCAGTGAGCAGCAGGGAGGATGCGTCGGCGCCATCGTCTACCACGAGGTCTGGACCGCCGCCGGGCCAGGACAATGCCTGGTACGTGCACCACCAGTAGGCCTCCAGCGATTCGCCCTTCCAAGCGAACACGGCTGGCCCCGCAGGACGCGCCGACGCACCGGACCCGACCGCGCTACCAGCCCCCGCCGCAGCTCCAGCGCCGTCCGTCACACCAGCCCCGCCCGCATCACCAGCCCCGCCCGCACCACCGGGGCCAAGGACCACAGCGGCGGCAGCCTCGTCCTGGGTGGAAAAGATGTTGCAGGATGCCCAGCGCACTTGCGCACCCAGCGCGACGAGCGTCTCGATCAGCACCGCAGTCTGGACGGTCATGTGCAGCGAGCCACTGATCCGGGCGCCAGCCAGCGGCCGCGCCAAGCCGAACTCCGCGCGCAGCGCCATCAGACCAGGCATCTGCTGCTCCGCGAGGGTGATTTGGCGCCGCCCGGCCGCCGCCAGCGACAGATCGCGCACCGCGTAGCGCCCCGGCCCATGGTCGATGCCGTCCGCCAACACCTCTGCACCACCCAGCGCGCCGTACACCGCCCCGGCCGCATCTCCGGGTGCCCGGCCCGCCGCGTTGCCCCCGCTCACGATGCTCCCCCACTCAGCACGCTCTCCCCGACCGGCACGGCTCCGGCGGTCAGTAGACCGCCTGCCAGCGCAGCAACCCGGCCCGCCGCGTTGCCCCCGCTCACGGTGCTCCCCCACTCAGCACGCCACACCCGCCCGGAACGCCACCGCTCCACGGCTCAGCGCGGCCCGCTAGCAACGCGGGGATGCCATCGCGGAACGGATAGGCCAGCCCGCACCGGGCGCAAACCAAGCGTCCGAGCCCATCCGCCAAAACTCCCTTACAACTCGGACAACGCAATGCGTCCCGCACCCACTGTTCCATAATTTGCTCCTCTATTCACCGGATTCCGGGGCCTTCGCCGGACAACGCCTCACCGACCAAGCCGGCTATCCCGTCCCGCACTTTAATCATAACGTCGCGGTCTTCGGCCTCGACGTTGAGCCGTAACAACGCCTCAGTATTAGACGGACGCACATTAGCCCACCACCGCGGCGGATTCGACCAATGATTCACGGTCAGCCCATCCAACGAGTCGAGCATAACGGTACCCTGGGCGGCATCGTCCGCGTAAGCCAACTGCACTTTTTGGATGGATGCCACCGGGTCCGCCACCCGGAAATTCAATTCGCCAGACGCCGCATAAGGTGTATAAATCTCCGCCAATTCGCTCAGCGGCAGGCCCTGCGAACCCAACGCCGCCAATACGTGCATGGCCGTCAGAATCCCCGAATCCGCATAAAAGAAATCGCGGAAATAGAAATGGCCGGAATGTTCGGCGCCGAATACGGCATCCAGCTCCGCCATCGCCGGTTTGATGATCCCGTGACCCACGCGCGTGCGCACCGTCCGGGCGCCCGCTGCCTCCAACAATTCCGGCAGCACCTGCGACGTGATCGCGTTGCGCACCACCACGGGGTCGCGTCCCGCAGCGCGCTCGCGTTCCACCTCCCGCAGTGCGATCAGCACCCCGATGACCGATGCCGCCACCGGCTCACCCCGCTCGTCCACCACGAAGCACCGGTCCGCGTCGCCGTCGAACGCGACGCCCAAGTCCGCCCGCGACTCCACGACAGCCCGCTGCAAGTCCGCCAGATTAGCCGGCTCCAGCGGGTTGGCCGGATGATTCGGGAACGTCCCGTCCGGCTCGAAGTACAAACGCACTAACTCGACGGGGAGTTCGCCCAGCCCCACGCCGTCCCCCAGCGCGGCGTCCGCGACCACCCCGCCCATCCCGTTGCCCGCGTCGATCGCGACCCGCAGCGGGCGGATGCCCGTCAGGTCCACCGCCCGCCGCAAGAACCGCGCAAAGTCTGGGAGCACGTCCATCCCCGAGACAGCCCCAGTCCTGCGGCGCTCCGCCCGCGCCCCGGCCGCTGCCGACCCGACCACCCCGCCCGCACCAACGCTCGCGGCACCCCCAACGGCACCGTTAGCGGCAGCGTTAGCGGCAGCGCCCGCTCCCCCGGCCGCATCGAAGACCCCGACCCCGGTGCGTTGGGCGGCACCGTCTGCGGCAGCACCAACGCTAGCGCCAGCACCGTCCGCAGCGTCGTCCGCGCACCAGGCGGCACCGTCTGCGGCAGCACCAACGCTGGCGGCGGCGCCGTCTGCGGCACCCGCGCTCGAGGCGGCATCGTGCGCTGCGGCAGCACCAACGCTCACGCCAGCACCGTGCGCAGCGTCGTCCGCGCTCGAGGCGGCATCGTGCGCTGCGGCGGCAACGCTGGCGGCGGCATCGTGTATCCCGGTACTTGCGCTGGCGGCATCGTGCATACCGGCATTTGCGCTGGCGGCAGTTCCCTCGCCCGATGCCGTCCCCCGCCCTTCCCCGTTCCCGTAGCGTTCGGCGGCGCGCACTACCTCGCGCAGGCCGGTCTCCCGGCTGACCGGCTTCGCGCCGGGACGCATGAGCTTGAGGCCATTGTCTCCGGCGGGATTGTGTGAGGCGGTCAGCATGGCACCCGGCAGCCCCAGCGCGCCGCTCGCGTAATACATGGTGTCCGTCGAGATGCGGCCGAGTTGAACCACATCCAGCCCGGCTTGAAGCGCGCCCGCAGTCAGTGCTTCAGCCAGCGCCGGGCCGCTGACACGCATGTCATGCCCCACGGCCAGTGCTTTCGCATCGCGAAACGCCTGAGCCACCGCCCATCCGAGAGCTTGCGCCTCCTCCGGACCCCATTGTCCGGGTACGGCGCCGCGCAGGTCATTGCTTTTCAGTATGGGCTCTAGTGATCGCATCGGTTCAAGCATATGATGCCTGCCCGGCAATGCGGCCCACGCCCACGCGGGCACCCGGTCCGTCGGCCGCATCGGGTCCGGCGGCTGCAGCGGGTCCGCCGGTCGCATCGGGTCCGTCGGCTGCATCGGGTCTGCCGGTCGCATCGGGTCTGCCGGCTGCATCGGGTCTGCCGGCCGCATCGGGTCTGCCGGCTGCATCGGGTCTGCCGGCTGCATCGGGTCCGGCGGTCGCATCGGGTCCGCCGGACCCGCCCGGTTGGCGCCGCCCCGGCGCTCCGGTCCGCCCTCGCCAGCCCCTCAGATGTTTGGCACCACCCGCAGATGGCCGCGCCGCGGCGCAATCAGTTCCAGGACACGGGGGTATTCGGCGCGCGCGACAGGCCGGGCCGACTCGCGGACGGAATCAGCCAGGGCCATGATCTCATCGTCGCTGTGCCCCACGGGCACCATCTCCGGAGCGAGCCGCACCACTTCCCAGCCGCGGGGCGCCACCACGCGTTCGGCGTGCCTCGCACACAGGTCGTAACCATTCGGGTCCTTCTCGGTCGCCAATGGCCCGAGCACCGCAGTCGCATCTTGATAAGTGAAGGTCAGCGTCGCGACAGGGGGATCAGGGCAGGCGACATGTTCACAGCGCCGCGGTTGACTTAGCACAAATGTAGGCTAGCTTGGGGCGGCGGAAGACCGGCGGAGCCACGCCGAGCAGGTACCGTTAACCTGTGCCACGCAGCCAGGAGCGCCCCGGGCAGGCGCTTACGCCACCGGCGCACCGCCAGTTCGCGCCGCGCCGCCTGCCCACCCGAGCCCAAGGGCGGCGCCGTGACCGGCGCGGACGGGGTTTGCGCGGACCGTTGCTCCCCCCAGCGCTGCCCGGCGCGCTGACCCGCGCCCAGATTTTCGACGAATACGTCCGGGCTTCCCTGCGCAGCCTCGAACCCCGTTGGGAGCGGCGCCTCGCGCGCCTTGAGGTAGCCGTCGAAGATGTGCCGCCCTCGGACGGCCCCACCTGGGAGCGAGGCCAGCCGCTCGGCCGGTCCTTTCCAGCCACCGGTGGCCTCCCAGACCGCTTGATCCTCTACCGGCGCCCCATCGAGTCCTGTGCCGCCAGCCCGCCGGAGATAGGGCAGTTGGTGCTCGATGTCGTCGTAGAGCAGTTGGCGCACCTGTGGCGCCTTCCCCCGCATGAGGTGGACCCCGGCTATCGCGGGTAGACCGGCGGCGGACCTGGCTGGGATCGCCTATGCCCAGGTGGACCGGCTAGCGCGGATAGACTGGCAGCTCGGTCGGCTGCGCCCAGCGGCCGCTGGGCACCACCACAGAGATCATCTGCCCTTCCGGGTCCTGCGCCACCACAGTTAGGGCCGCCGCCCGGGCGGCCCCACCGGTCCAAGTCAATTCGAGGGCCACGGTGGAGTCATCGCCACCAAGCTCCGCCAGATCCAGCGCGCGGCTCTGCCCCCCCTCAAGCTCAATGATGACCGCTTCACCGGCGGTGGCATTCATCCCGATCGGAACCACGCTGACGCTCGCCGCCTCGCCGGCCCCCAACACAAGTTGAGCCGTCAAATCACTACTCGGCAGGGCTAAGAAGGCGCGTTCCGCGCCCCGGGCTGAAGCGGCCCAAGCGAACTCTTCCGGCGCTTCGGGCTCAGCGGTGCGTAGCACCAAGCCGGCGGCCACAACCAACTGGTCGGAAGTCAACACGGCCGTATAGACGCCGGCCGGCAGGCCGGCCAGGGACAGATCGGTCACCAGACCGGCCCCGACCACAGCTTCTTCCAACCCCGGCAGGGTGGTCACGCCATCCGGCCCCCACAACTCCACGGTCACATTCGCCGGGGCTGCGCCCGGGTTGAGCACGCGCAGCGCGGACGCGCGCGGCGCGTCATAATCCGATCCGGTCAAACTGAGCCCCGGCACCACAACCTCATAGGCGGGCGCCTCGCCCGCGACGGCCAGTTCCGTACCACCCTGGACCAGCCCCTCCAGCCGCGAATGCTGCAAGAACACCGCCAGTTCTCCCCCACTGGCCGTGACGTGACTAGCCAGCCGCGCGGCATCGCCCACAAAGCCCTCCAACAGCACGGCCCGCTGGGTTAGCGGCGGGATAACCAGCCCCGTCAGGCCCACCGCCTCGACCGGCCCGGCCGCATCCCACAGCTCCAAAGAGGCCGTCACGTTGGTCAAACCGGCGTTGACCAGCACCAACCGCGCCGACGAGCCCGGCTCCGTCGAACCCGCCACAATCCACGCCTCCGTGCTCGGGGCGATGCACGGGGTGGCCGCGACGCCGCGCAGGTCGCCATCGGCCAAATGCTGGAACACCGCGCCGGTCGCGAGCGCCGGCTCCGTCTGCGTTGAATACGCTTCCAGGCGCTTCGGTTCGGCCGCCACCACATCGGTCGTCAGGGCGAACGGCGCACCCAAGTTGGTTGCGGCGCCGCCGTCCAGCGGGACCAAGCGACCGCCTTGGCCCCCTTCGACGATGCCGCGCTGCAGCGCTTCGATGACCGTTGCGTCGGGGTCGAATTGCGGATCGTAGGCGACATCGCCTTCCCCGGCTGTCGGGCGTTTGACGGCGCCTGGGCAGACAGCGATCGCGTCTCCTGGGGGTACGGCCACCACGCTAGGCATAGCTACTTGGCGCTGAGGCGCAGGTTGGACCTGGTCTATCCAGACAAGTGTACCAAAGGCCCAGACCAGCGCCAATGCCAACGCTATGGAACAAAGCCGCCGCAATACCCGCATCAGCGTTCAGCTCCCGGGCGCGCGTAGCGGCGCGTGGGCAAGGCGACCAGGCAGGCGAGCAGCCAGACCACCGCTTGGATGGACCAAAAAACCCAGGGCCGCTCATACCAGACCTCCAGGTGTCCACCCTGCGCCGGGAGTTCGAAGGTTTGCGCCCAGTCTTGGCTGATGGAGTTGAGAGCTACGCCGTCCAGGCTCGCGTGCCAGCCTTTGGCGCTGCGTTCGGCCAGGACCAGGGTACGGCCGGCCGGCCCGGCCGCCAGGTCCAGTTCAATCCGGCTACCGGGACCCGGTGCCAGCGCGGTGGCGACACCGTCGCTGACCACGTGCAGGCGGGACGCCGCATCCACCTCGCGGTCATCAATCTCGATGCCCTCGACTTGGACTTGCCACACCACCCGGTCCTCGGATTCGCTGGCGCGCCCTAGGCCGGGAGTCGCGTCCAGAGCGGCGGTCAATGCTAGATCGTCGGCGGCGGCCTGGACAAACCCGATTCCTGCCAGCGCCAGGTCAAGGGCCGCCGGCCCCGGGTTGCGGGCAACTATCCGGGCCGCCGCCGCACCAATCACCTGGTCGGCTTGGTCCGGTCCGCGCAGGTGTCCGTCCTGCGCGGTGAGCCGCCGCGCACTGATGATCCCCTCTGGATCACTTAGTTGGTGCCCGGCGCCGCGCAGCACCTCCCACGTGACCGCAGTTGGCCCACCCGGGGTGAGT
>JAITJY010000100.1 GCA_031278675.1 Bifidobacteriaceae bacterium | reverse complement strand
GGGCACCATACGATGCGGCTGCTTGGCGCCGGGGCCGCTTGCGGCGCGTCTTAGATCAAAGCCGGGAACAGTCCCGCCAGCCGCCCCAGGCCCGGCGTCCCGCCCCTGCCCTATCCGGTCTTCCAATCCAGCCCAGCGGCCGCCCGGGGCACCATACGATGCGGCTGCTTGGCGCCGGGGCCGCTTGCGGCGCGTCTTAGATCAAGGCCGGGAACAGCCCCGCCAGCCGCCCCAACAGGCCCGACACCATCAGGAAGCCGACGGCCATCAGGGTCACGCCAACGGCAATGTCAACCGCCCGGTGGTGGCGGGTCAGCCATTTCAGCCGCGTGGCCAGGGCTTGGGCTCCAGCAGTGACTGCCACGAAGGGCAGCCCCAGGCCGATGCCGAACAAGGCCATTAGAGCGAGCCCGCCCAGCGCCGTAGGCCGCGCGGTGGCCAGGCCCAGGACGGCACCCAGCACCGGGCCAATGCACGGTGTCCAGCCGGCACCGAAGGCCAGGCCCAATAGGAGCGAGCGGCGCCAGGTGGGCGCCTCGGCGGGGTCTGGGCGGTAGGACGGCCCGCGCTGGCGGGCAAAGGCCGCCAAGTTGATCAAGCCGGTGCGGTTTAGGCCCAGCAACATGAGTAAGGCGCCAGCGGCGATCCGCAACCAGTCCCGGTAGTCTGCGGCTGCCCAGCCGACTAGTGCCACTAGGCCCCACAGGGCCATGAACACGGCTGTGAAAGCAGCCACAAACAACAGCGCGTGGGTGACGGCCTGGAGTTGACCCAACCTGGTGGCGACCAACCTGGTGGCGACCGCGCGGGGGGCGGCGTTGCTGGGCTGGTCGCCGGCGCCCGGCGCGCGGCGCCCGGCGCGCTCCCCCAGACCGGTCATGTAGCCGACCCAAACCGGCACTACCGGCAGGAAACACGGCGAAGCGAACGCCACGACCCCGGCCAGGAGGGCGGCCCCAGCCGAGACCCCACCAATCACGGGCCCCCCGCCGATGCGCCCGCAGACTGCTCAGCGGCTTCGCCGCCGAAGCTCCCCGCCGCTGATCCTGCGCCAGCCAATGCACTGGCGGATGCGCCGGCAGACGGCTCAGCCGATGCGCCCGAGGCGGCGCGGGCGGCGGTCCCCGCCGAGGGACCACTACTGGACTCAGCCGCAGCGTCGGCAGACGCTGCGCCCGAGGCGCCAGCCGAGGCGGAGCCGGAGGATTCGTCCAGGGTGTCGATGTGGTTGGTGACGAATTCTGCCCATTCCGAACCAGGTGCCAGTTCGAGTACCTTCTCCCAGGCCGCCTTCGCGGCCGCAACGTCCCTGGGTTCGGTGGACAAGTAGTAAAAGCCCAGGTAATACCAGGCGCCAGCGGACTCGGGGTTGAGTTCGGACACGGCGCGCCATTGGGTCGCGGCCTGCTCAAGCTCACCGGAATAGAAATAGGCCATGCCGAGCTCCAGCATGAGATCAACGTTGTTGGGGTCAGCCTCCAACTTTGTTTCCAACTCGATCGCTAGCTCCGCATAATCCACACCCGATCCTTCAGTCGCGGTGCTGGTGGTTTGCTCCCCGGTGGCCGCCGGGCGGCCGATCGCCCACACGGCCAGCACCACACCAATCACCGCTGCCACGATCAACAGGTTCTTCAGTGGACCAGAAAGCTGACCTGACCGGCCGACCGGCGCGGCGGTTTGCGGGCGGCGCGGCGCGGCCGCATCGTCCTCGAGTAGATCGTCGTCGCTGGCGTCCTCATCGGCAGGCGCGGGGCGAGCCCGCGCGGCGGCGACTAGACGCTCACGCACGTCCGGGGGTGCCGTGTTCCAAAACCGGATCAGGTCCTCAAGAGCCGGGTCCAAGTCAGCCGGGCGGCTCTCGGCGGTGCCGCCCGGTTGTGCGTTAGTGCTTGTCAACGCATCGCCTCCTCGCAAAATCGGTGCGGCCCCAACCCTAACAGGCTGATCGTCCAGCCCAATGCCACCGCTCAATCTGCCGCCGCTAGAGTTTCACGGGTCCGCCGGGCCACGTTGCGTTCGTGCATGAACGCGATCAGCACGGCCAGATAATACAGGCCCAACATGCCCAGAGCCTGGATGATCATGGGAAGCGGGTTCGGGATCGGGTTGATCACGGCGGCGAACGCGAACGCCACAACCACCGCCACGCGCCAGGCCCGCACCAGAGTGCGGGACTTGACCACACCCATGAAACTCGCCGCCACAAGAAGTTCCGGCACCAGGAAAGATAACCCGAAAGCGATCACCAAATAGGTGTAGAAGTTGATATAAGAAACGCCTGAGACCAACGCCGCCGCGTCGCTGGGCACAAAAGACACCAGGATGCTGACCGCCCTGGGCGCCACCCAAACACCCGTCACCGCCCCGGCCGCAAACAAGACGAAACCCGCCAGGCCGAACGCGCCCGCCATCAGCTTCTCTTTTCGTTTCAACCCAGGACCAATGAAGGCCGCGACCTGGTAAATCCACCACGGGCTGGACACCAACACGCCCAACGAGATCGAGACCCGAAGTTTCAAATCGAGGGCAGCAGAAATCGTCTCGAAGTTCATCTGCGCGTTGGTGTCGGTAATCTCCTTCAGCGGCGCAGACATGAACGCCACCACCGGGTCATACAAGAACCAACCGCCAATAGCGCCCAACCCAATCCCCACCAAGGCGAAGATCAAGCGATTGCGCAACTCCCGGAGATGATCTCCCAGCCCCATGGTCCCGCCCGGGGCTGCAGCACGCCCCGTCATACGCGGGCGATGCCTAAATAGTCGATGCGGCGCTGCCCGCGTCGGCTGGCGGCGGCGGTGCCGCCGGCTGAACAGGCGGGGCGACCGGTGCAACTGGTGGAGCGGCCGCCACCGCTGGCGGCGCTGCCGTCGCGGCAGGCGTCCCCTCCGTCCGCAACTCGCTCACTTCCTTCTTAAACACCTTCAGTGATTGGCCGATCGATTTAGCGACGTCCGGCAGCTTGCTCGCGCCGAAAACTAAAAGCAGTACAACAAGTAAAACTACTATGTGCCAGGGTTTCATGATATTCCTCCAGTTATGCGCACGGTATCCGGGGCGCCCTGTGCGCCTTCCGCCTCCGCCGGGTCAGTGGGTTTAGAGCTGTTAGTCAGGCCCCCCGATGGTGGCCCTGTGGCCGAGGGGGCAGCGGGGCCGCCTGCCTTAGCCGCAGTGGCCTTGGGGCTGTCCGCTTTGGCCGGGGGGGCCTTAGGGGTGTCCGCCTTGGCCGGGGTGGCAGTGTGACTGTCTGCCTTGGCCGGGGTGGCAGTGGGACTATCTGCCTTGGCCGGAGTGGCAGTGGAGCCGTCGGCCTTGGCCGGTGGCGCTGGGTTGGACCGGGCCGGTTTGAGTGGGGAAGCGACCGCCGCCCCAGCCGCCACCTTGATGGCCGCAGTTTCGGCCGCCAAGTCTTTCGTCAGCCCGGAAACCACTTCCTTGTCCACGGGATCGGTTTGCTTCAGCCAGGCGTCCATTTCTTCCCGCACCGCGTCCCGCACCATCCGGCGCGGGTCGTATTGCCGCAGGTCCAGAGTCTCTGGGCTGATGTTCAGGTTGGCCGCCACGGCCCCGAGGTTGGAGTCCTGGCGCAGCCGCGCGTTCCACTCTCTGAACGAACTGAGGCCCTTCTTCAGCAGTGCCATCGTCTGGGTTACTCCCTTGGTCCCCGACACCAGGACAATCAGAATCACCAGGACCAGAAACTCTGATCCGCTGATTCCGAACAACTCCATTGCAGT
Source organism: Bifidobacteriaceae bacterium (assembly GCA_031278675.1). Lineage (GTDB taxonomy): Bacteria > Actinomycetota > Actinomycetes > Actinomycetales > WQXJ01 > JAIRTF01. The sequence goes on along the minus strand of JAITJY010000100.1, from coordinate 5,155 downwards.
CCTTTCCCGGTATTGGATTCAGCCAGTCTACCAACGCTCTTCGCGGCCCCTCAAGGGTAGCGGGCAGCGGGGTGGGCTGGCCAAGCGGGCGGACAGGCCGCCCGGGACCGGTGCCGCCCCGGCCTGGGAGAGCGTTGAACAACGCCGTCCCAGGGCGTCCGAGAGCGCTTGTTAGCCGCGTTTGCGTTGGTGAGAGCTTCGCTCTCCCCTGGGCGCCTCCGCGAAAACGACATGTGAGCGCTACCTGGTATCCGCGCCCTTGGCTCAGGTCTGCCACGCCGATAGGCTAATGTTTATGGCCAAACAAAAGGGCATCCCCCGCCCAGAGGGGAAAAATCTAACCGTATCCAGAAGAGCGTTTTTAGGCGGCAGTGCAGCCGTCGGAGGTGCAGCAGCCCTAGCAGGACTCGCCGGCTGCACACCAAGCGAGTCCAACAATCCATCCGGAGGCGAACAATCGGCCCCCGGTGCCACCCTCGACACCGACAAATACCCAGCGCTGGCTGACGCCAGAAACCCCATCGACTGGCTGGGGACTCCACCTGACATCACACCAGAAGACTGCGCCGAGACCGTCGAAGCTGACGTCGTCATCGTCGGCACAGCCGTGGCGGGCGAACTCGCCGGCTACGCCGCCGTCAAAGAAGGCGCCAAGGTAGTAATGCTGGAACGCAACGGCACCGCACATATCAGCGGCAGCGGGATCGGCTTCTCCAACTCCAAATACCAGATCGAACAAGGCCTACCAGAAATCGACAAGTATGAACTGTTCCAAAAAATCTTCAATGAACTGCAAGGACGCTGCGACCAGGCACTGTTGGCAAGTTGGGTGTGGCACAGCGGCGCCGTCCTCGACGAACTAGAAGAAGTTGTCCTGCAACCCGCCGGATTGCCGGGCACGGCAACGGGCGAGCCCCCCGGCCCAGAAAAAGTCCGCGAGTTGTTCCAGAACATGCCCAGCCATGTCAACTTCGATGACACCGGCGGCGACAACCTCGAAGTCTTCAACACAATCATGCATGATTGGATCAAAGCCAACGGTGGCCAGATCTTCTACAACACCACCGCGCGGGTATTGACCCAAGATTCGGACGGTACAGTGACAGGCGTGATCGCGCAGAAACAGGACGGCGACTACGTCTACTACAAGGCTGCCAAGGGCGTCGTAGTGGCGACCGGTTCCTACGGCGGCAATGAGGACATGGTGCGGGCGTTCGCTCCGCCGTTCTTACGGGAATACGCCAAGAATTACCGGGTCTACAATGCCCGCGTCACCGACACGTCCCCGATCACCACCGACGAGACGATGGATGACGGCACCGGCCACAAGATGATGGCGTGGGCCGGCGCGGTCATGGAGCAGATTGATCCGTCCTTCCAGTCCTGGGAAGACACCGGCTATTGGTTCTGGCCGTTCCTGCACGTGGACACCGCCGGCCGGCGTTTCCGCAACGAATCCTCGTCCTGGCTGGACCACACCCACCTGATTGCCGAACTGCCCGCTGGTGTCAACTACTATTGGCAGATCCTCCCAACCGATGATTTCGAGATGCCCAGCACCTTGATGCCCATTCCCTTCAAGGCCTGGGCCGAGATGTTCAAGGGTCAGTGGGTGGAACATTCGGCCGACACCATCGAAGAATTAGCGGAAAAAATCGAGTGCGACCCAGCAGTATTGCGGGCCACTGTCGACCGCTACAACGAGATCTGCGAAAAAGGGGTCGATGACGACTACGGCAAACTCCCGAAGTTCCTGGACGCCATTGTCGACCCGCCTTTCCAAGCGGTCAGGGCCGAGGCCCACTTTTATTGCACGTCCAGCGGTGTCAAGATTGACCGCTTTGGCCATGTGCTGGACAAAAACTGGAACCCGATTCCAAATCTGTTCGCGGCAGGCAACACCGTTGGGTGGCGCCTGGGCAGCGGCTATCAAATGATTGTCGGTGGGCTCTGCAACGGCTTTGCCTTCTTCCACGGTTATGTATCGGGCAGAGTAGCCGCCAATCCCAACTGGACCTTCGAGGATATTGGCAAGTAGAACACAAGTGACAGATTCGAATTCAAACCCGCTGGCGCCGGGCAACACCGGCGCCGGCGGGGACCTACGACCAAGAGACGCCCTCCACTGGATTTATCGTCTCCTCTATTCAAAAACTCTAGGCCTGGGCGCCATCTTGGCTCTAGCAGCACTAGTGCTGGTGGGAACGCTGGTCGGCCAGGCCTCACCCGGGGTATTAGAAGACCCGGTATACAAAGAGCAGTTCATGGAAAGCGCCCGCCAAAAGTACGGCGGGTGGGCTTGGGTGTTATACGCCCTCGGCGCTTTCCGGGTGTTTTCATCATTGGCTTTCATAATTGTTGTGACAGTGCTCGGGTTGTCGATTGCGGCATGCACCGCACATCGCGTCCCGCACCTGTGGCGGGCCTGGCGCCATCCCAAAGTCACCGCCCGCACCGGCTTCTTCGACGAGGCGCGCTTACGTACCACGATCCCCACTGACCTGCCCCCTGACCAGGCCAAAGACCGCGTCGCCGGCTTGTTGCGCGCCAAACGTTACCGCGTGATCGCGCCGGCGCCCAATCACGCGCCACAGCTTTACGCGGACCGTTCCGCCTGGGCCGGCGTTGGCACGGTATTGGCCCATGCGAGCTTTATCGGCATCTTGTTGGCGTTCGTGTTGAGTGCCAACGGCGGGATGGACCAGATGGTGAACCTGGCGGTGGGAGCCGATCCGGTCGCGGTGCCCGGGACGGACTGGGAACTGGTGGCCGACGAATTCAACGCCAGTTTCACCGACACGGGTATGCCGCTGGACTACGTCTCGCACTTGGTGCTCAGCCAGGACGGCACCGTCCTGGCCAGCCAGGATGTCCGGGTCAATGAGCCACTGCGACGCGACGGGATCAAGTTCCACCAGTACAGTTACGGGGTGGCTGCCCTAGTTGAGGTGGCCGATTCATCCGGCCAGATGATTTTTGTGGGCCCAGTGCCGTTGGAGTACCAATCAGATGACGGGTCGCGTGCCATTGGGCTGGCCGAACTGCCCGGCACGGGGACCGACATCCAAGTCGCGGTGGCCGCTAGCGGCCAAACCGCCGCTGAACTGTCCGGACTCGAGCCCGGCCAGGCCTCCATCAGCATTTTCCCGGTCGATTCAACAACCGCTACGGGCCAGGCCCTCGCGGACCAGGGCGAGCCGACCAAGGTCGGCGGCTTCACCGTCACCTTTGTGCGCGAGACGCAATACACCGGCATCCTGGCGCGGTCTGACCCGGGTGCGGGGTTGATGTGGGCCGCTTCGGTGCTGCTGATCATCGGCATGACCATCACTCTGACCGTGCACCACCGGCGCCTGCGCGTGCTGGTCGAACCGGCCGAGTCCGGCGCGGTGGTCCGCCTAGCGTCCAATGACAGAGCCGGTGTGGGGTTGGACGCGCCATTTACATCAATTGCAGGAAAGATACGCCATGAACTCACTACTTGACATTGCCCCGATGGGCCTGACCGTTGCCGGAGCGCTGATTGCCTTGGCGCTGATCTGCGATCTGGTGATCGTCACCGCCTCAGCGAAGCGCCCGGTGCCGGTGCGCGCGGGCGCAGCCGGCGGGTCGGGTGACGCTGAGACGTCCGGTGGCGCTGTGGTGTCAAGTGACGCTGAGGTGCCCAGCAACGCAGACGATGACGACACGCCCAGCGACGATGCCGACGGGTCGGCCAGGGCCGCACTGTCCGGCGCCGTCGACGATCACGACGCACCTCGCGGCGATGCCGACGGGTCGGCTAGGGCCGCACTGTCCGGCGCCGTCGACGATGGCGACGCACCTCGCGACGGCGGTGCGGGAACGCCGGGGGCGGCATCGTCCGGCGGTGCGGGAACGGCGGGGGCGGCATCGTCCGGCGGGGCTCGCGCCAAACGCGGCACGTTAGCCGCCTATGCAACCGGTTTCACGCTGGCGGGCTGGCTGGTCTTGACGGCCTACCTGGTGGTGCGGACCATTGCTACGGGGCACGGCCCGTTCGCCAACCAGCACGAATTCGCCGTCGCGTTCACCTGGGGCATCCTGGCGGCCTACCTCCTGGCCGAGTGGCGGCTCAAACTGCGCATCTTGTCCGTGGTGGTCTTGCCCGTGATGTTGGCGTTGCTGGCCTACGGGATGCGCCTCGACACCGAGGTGGTCCCGCTGGTGCCGGCGCTGCAGAACTCGACGCTGCTGACCTTGCACGTCGGCTGTGCGGTGGCGGCCTACGGCGCGGCGTGTGTCTCGTTCGCGGGCGCGGCCTGCTACCTGCTGTACAACAAGGTGGGCTTCCTGCGGGCCAAACCCATTCAGGTGTATGACATGGTCGGCTACAAGGCCGCAGTGATAACGTTCCCGCTGCTCACCGCCATGATTGTGCTGGGGGCATTGTGGGCGGACACGGCCTGGGGCCGGTACTGGGGCTGGGACCCGAAAGAGACCGCAGCACTCGTCACGTGGCTGATCTACGCTGCGTTCCTGCACGCCCGGTTCGCGCGCGGGTGGCACGGCAAGAAGGCGGCCTGGCTGCTGATCATCGGCTTCGCTGCGGTGCTGTTCGCCTATTTCGGCAACCACTTCCTGGGCGGCTTGCATACGTATGCCTGAAGTTGGCGGGTCTGAGGTTGGTCTGCCTGAAGTTGGTGGGCCTGAGGTTGGTCTGCCTGGAGTTGGTGGGCCTGAAGGCGGTAAGGTCCCAGGGCGCTTCAGAACCGCCCTGGTGATCGCCGTCACCACGCTACTGGTGGCGGGCAGCGTCTACTGGTTACAAGGGCGCGCACCCGGGGCGGGCGAGGCGACCGAAGCGACCGGGGCCTCCGGCGGCGTCAGCCAGGTCGAAGTCACCGGCGCGGCCGGTGGGCCGGTGCCTGAGGTGGGCGAGCCAGCCCCGGACTTCACCGTCCTGGACACCGCCGGGCGCGAAATAGCGCTGGCCGACCTGCGGGGCCAACCCGTCTGGCTGGTCTTCGGTGCGACCTGGTGCACCAACTGCCGTGCGGAAATGACCGACGTAGCCGCCGTCGCTGCGCAGTTGGTGGGCCAAGCGCAGGTCGTGGCGGTCTACGTCGGCGAGTCGAGCCAAACCGTAGCTGACTACGCCGAACGGCTCGGGCTGGACTTCCCACAGATAGCGGAC
>JAITJY010000035.1 GCA_031278675.1 Bifidobacteriaceae bacterium | reverse complement strand
CCCAGCCTCAGTCCGCTAGCACTAAGGCTCGTTGAACGGGTTGTGACCCACCCCCGGGGCCGCGGGGTGCGGTCCTCGCTGGCGTACCTGGGTGGGCTGGTAGCGGCGCTACGGCATCGTTCAGTGGCTGTTATCACGGCGGCGGCGCCACTGACTCCGCTCCAAGAAGAACGACTGGTGCGCACCTTGGAGGCGGCGTACGGGCGTGCGATTCAACTCAATATTACCTACGACAATACCGTGCTCGGCGGACTGAAATGCCGGGTCGGAGACGAGCTGGTGGACGGCTCAGTCTTCACCCGGTTCGCCGACGTGCGCCGTGAACTGGCAGCGTGAGGCCGCGCGGCTAAGGCAAGGCCCAACGACGCAACAGACCCTAAGCAAACTCAATTGACGAGGAAAGAAGACATGACTGATCTGAGCATCCGTCCGGAGGCCATCCGTGAGGCCCTTGACGAGTTCGTGGCCTCCTATGAGGCACCGCCCCCGAGCACCGAAGAAGTGGGCCGCGTCATCATGGCCGGCGACGGGATTGCCCAAGTCGAAGGCCTGCCCGGAGTGATGGCAAACGAACTGCTAAGGTTCCCGGACGGCACCCTCGGGTTGGCTCAGAACCTCGATGTGCGGCAGATCGGCGTGATCATCCTCGGTGAGTTCGCCGGGATTGAAGAGGGCCAAGAGGTAAGGCGAACCGGGGAGGTGCTGTCGGTTCCGGTCGGGGACGCCTACCTGGGCCGGGTGGTTGATCCGCTCGGGAACCCGATGGACGGATTGGGTGAGATCGAAGCCACCGAACGGCGTGCTCTAGAACTCCAAGCCCCCACAGTGATGCAGCGCAAATCGGTTCACGAACCGCTCCAAACCGGCCTGAAAGCCGTCGACTCGCTGATCCCGATTGGGCGCGGCCAGCGCCAATTGATCATTGGCGACCGCGGGACCGGCAAAACAGCGATCGCCACGGACACGATCATCAACCAGAAAGCCAACTGGGATTCAGGCGATGAGAAGTTGCAGGTCCGCTGCGTCTATGTGGCCGTAGGCCAGAAGGGCTCCACGATCGCCTCGGTCAGAGCGGCCCTGGAAGATGCGGGCGCACTGGAATACACCACGATTGTGGCCGCGCCAGCCTCAGACCCGGCCGGGTACAAGTACCTGGCACCGTACACGGGCAGTGCGATCGGCCAGCACTGGATGTACCAGGGAAAACACGTGCTAATTGTGTTTGATGACCTGTCAAAGCAGGCGGAGGCCTACCGCGCGGTTTCATTGTTGCTGCGCCGCCCACCGGGACGCGAAGCGTACCCCGGCGACGTGTTCTACCTCCATTCGCGGCTCTTGGAGCGCTGCGCCAAACTGTCGGATGACATGGGTGCGGGCTCAATGACCGGACTGCCGATCATTGAAACTAAGGCGAACGATGTCTCCGCCTACATCCCAACCAACGTCATCTCGATCACCGACGGTCAGATCTTCTTGCAATCCGACCTGTTCAACGCCGACCAGCGGCCCGCCGTGGACGTGGGTATCTCCGTCTCCCGGGTCGGCGGCGCCGCCCAGGTCAAAGCGATGAAGAAAGTCGCCGGCACTCTCAAAATTGATCTTGCCCAATACCGCGACCTCGAAGCGTTCGCCATGTTCGCCTCCGACCTGGACGCCGCCTCCCGCCAACAATTGACCCGCGGGGCCCGGCTCATGGAATTGCTCAAACAACCCCAATACACGCCCTACCCGGTAGAACACCAAGTAGTCGCGATCTACGCCGCCACGAGGGGTTATTTGGACAAGGTGCCGCTGGATAAGGTCTCGGATTATGAACAAGACCTGCTGGGTTATCTCGAACGGCACACGGACGTGTTGACACAGATCGCCGAGACAAAAGACCTGCCGTCTAACACAGAAGCTGCCTTGAAGGATGCAGTGAGCGCATTCACCCACGAGTTCTTGTTGACCATCGGTGTCCTCAAACCAGAAGAAGAGGTAGAAGGCGCCGATGCGGATGTCGAACAGGAACAGATCACCGTCACCAAGAGGCGGTGAGGGATGGCCGGCTCCCAACGGGTTTTCCGGGCGCGCATCAAATCGACGCAGTCGCTCGGCAAGATTTTCCGGGCGATGGAGTTGATCGCCGCGAGCCGGATTGGGCGCGCCCGCCAGTCTGCAGCCCGGCAACGGCCCTACGCTAGGGCTCTGACCAGGGCCGTTGGCTTGGCGGCGAGTCACGTCAGGGAAGAGATCCGCCATCCGCTGATCTCGGAGCGCCCGGAAGTCAAACGCGTCGCCATGTTGGTGTTGGCCGCCGACCGCGGTATGGCCGGCGCCTACACCGCGAATCTGCTGCGCACCGCAGAGGGTCACGCCGCAGAGTTGGCCGCCGCAGGCTACGAGATTGACCGCTATGTGGCCGGCCGCCGCGCCGTCACCTATTACGAGTTCCGCGGGGTGCGGCTCGTCAAGACGTGGCTCGGCGAATCGGACGCCCCCAACTTTGCCCGGGCCAAGGACATGGCGGCGACGCTGCTGGGAGCCTTCACGGCGGCATCGGACATGCCCGATGCCGTCGGCGAACTTCACGTTGTCTACACCCACTTCAGGAACATGGTTTCGCAGGCGCCCCGCATAGTGCGTCTCTTGCCGCTGGAACTGGTCGAGGCCGAAGAAGACCCGGACGAGGTCATAGTGCACCAAGAAAATGTGCTCGGCCAGGAATCCGTCCACGAAGTGTTCCCGCTCTACAGCTTCGAGCCGAGCGCTGCGGGTGTACTCGACGCGCTGCTCCCGCGCTATGTGCGTTCGCGGATCTATGACTGTTTGCTGCAGGCGGCGGCATCGGAACTGGCGAACCGGCAACGTGCCATGCACACGGCGACCGAGAACGCCGAAGACCTGGTGCGCAACTACACCCGGCTGGCCAACCAGGCACGCCAGGCGGACATCACCCAGGAGATCAGCGAGATTGTGTCCGGGGCGGACGCGATGGCGGCCTCCCGATGAACTACGAACAGCGACCACGAGGACGAAGGAAGTAACCAGACATGACCAGCACCACCGTTGAAGTGGACTCAGCTCAGCGGGCTGAAGGCGCCAAGGGCCGGGTGGCACGGGTGATTGGGCCCGTTGTCGACGTGGAGTTCCCGTCCGACGCGATCCCCGATATCTACAACGCGCTGACCACCGAAATCGAGTTGACCGAGGAGGGCGCCGAGACGCGCCGCGTCAAAGTCACTCTCGAGGTCGAACAGCACTTAGGTGACAACCTGGTGCGGGCCATCTCCATGAAACCGACCGACGGGATGGTGCGCGGCGCCGAGGTGGTGGACACCGGCGGACCGATCAGCGTACCCGTGGGGGATGCGACCAAGGGTCACGTCTTCAACGTGACCGGTGATGTCCTCAACTTGGAGCCCGGCGAGAAACTCAATGTGACCGAGCGGTGGGGCATCCACCGCGACCCGCCCCCCTTCGATGAACTGGAGGGACGCACCCAGATGCTAGAGACCGGCATCAAGGTGATTGACCTGCTGACCCCCTATGTCCAGGGCGGCAAAATTGGTCTGTTCGGCGGCGCCGGCGTGGGCAAGACCGTGCTGATCCAGGAAATGATCTATCGTGTCGCGAACAACCACGCCGGCGTGTCCGTGTTCGCCGGGGTCGGCGAGCGCACCCGTGAAGGCAATGACCTGATCCAGGAGATGACCGAATCTGGTGTGATCAAACAAACCGCGCTGGTGTTCGGGCAGATGGACGAACCACCGGGGGTGCGTCTGCGCGTCGCACTGAGCGCGCTGACCATGGCGGAGTACTTCCGGGACGTTCAACGCCAGGATGTGTTGCTGTTCATCGACAACATTTTCCGTTTCACTCAGGCCGGCTCTGAGGTGTCAACTCTGCTGGGCCGGATGCCTTCCGCCGTCGGCTACCAGCCGACCCTGGCTGATGAGATGGGTGAACTCCAGGAGCGGATCACCTCCACCCGCGGCCACTCCATCACATCGATGCAGGCCATTTATGTGCCAGCCGATGACTATACGGACCCGGCGCCGGCTACCACCTTCGCGCACCTGGACGCAACCACCGAACTGTCGCGCGACATCGCCTCACGGGGGCTTTACCCTGCGGTTGACCCACTCGCGTCGACCAGCCGGATCCTTGATCCGCGCTACGTCGGTGAGGCGCACTACCTGACTGCGACCCGTGTCAAGCAGATCCTGCAACGCAATAAGGAACTCCAAGACATCATCGCCATTCTGGGCGTGGACGAATTGTCTGAGGAAGACAAAGTGGTGGTCGGGCGCGCCAGGCGGATTCAGCAATTCTTGTCCCAGAACACCTATATGGCGACCCAGTTCACCGGTGTCGAAGGTTCTACCGTACCGGTCACCGAAACCATTGAGGCGTTCTCCCGGATTGCTGACGGCGAGTTTGATCACGTCGCTGAACAGGCTTTCTTCAACATTGGTGGCCTCGAAGACTTAGAGCGCAACTGGGCGCGGTTGCAGAAGGAACTCGCCTGATATGGACCGTGAACTGACCATTGAGATTGCCGACTGGGAAGGCTTGGTCTGGGGCGGGGCCGGTCAGTTCTTTGTGGCCCCGACCGTGGAGGGCTCCATTGGTGTTTATCCCCGCCACGAACCACTCTTGGCGTTGCTGGGCGCCGGGGATGTCCGGGTTAGTCCGCCGACCGGTCCTGAAGTCAAGGTCCGGATCACGGGTGGGTTCTTGTCCATCGATTCAGATATTGTGACTGTGGTAGCCGACGAGGCCGAACTCGTGGGCGCCGATTAGGCGATTAGTTGTTAGGTTAATGGTTGTTGAGTTTGCGGTCGTTGAGTTAATGATCGCTGGGTTGATGGTCGTTGACCTGATTGGCTGTAGCGCCTTTGAGTTGATCAACTGCTGAGTCGTTGAGGAGGGCCCTATGCCGCACGCCCTGGTCGTGGCGCTGCTTGGCTTGGTGGGCGGCATCGTCGGCTTGTTCGGTTTGGGCTGGCTGCGGTGGCAGTACCTGAAGGCCCGGCCGGGCTGTTTTCGCTGTTCAGTGGTGGTTGGGACCGGCGCGCGGCGGCACGAGCGCCCGGGGCTTGCAAACTTCACGCCGCTGGCGTTGGAATGGTTCGCCCGCAATTCCCTGAATCCCGCTGCGGCCCGTCGGTGGCCCCGGCGGGGTTTGTCGATTAAGGCCCGTGACCTGGCCGAGGCTCGCACGCCCGCCTGGCAGGTGGTCCAGCTCCGCGCCGACGGCGCGACCGCCTTGTTGGTCCTGTCCGCCAGCGCCTCCGCCGGCCTGCTCTCCTGGATCGAAGCTGGTCCGACCCACACCGAATCGATCTCCTGACGGGGCTGGCCCGCCCCGAATCGATCTCCTGACGGGGCTGTTGGTGGCCACATGATTCTCCCCGTGGGTGGCCGTTGAAAGTCTTGGCTGGTGGCCATCGTCAGGGGCCAGCCCGCCCCACACCGAATCGATCTCTTGACGGGGCCAGTCGCGCCGAGCGTGCGGCCGCGCCGCCGTCGGCCCAACGCCCCCTCCCGCCCGGTTTTCTCACCAGCTATAACGCCGTGTCCGATGCCGTCCGGTCGCCTTCGAGTTTCTCGTCTTGCGAGACTCGGTCGGTTCGCGCTGCGGGGTTCTGGCTTGGGCTATAGGTTGGGGGCACCGTGTCGGGGGGTTCGGTGCGGTTAGTTATGGATTCGGGGGGATCATGACGCAGACTAGGCCAGTACCAGTAGTAGCGCCGACGGCGGGTTCGGCATCAAGTTCAACTTCGGGCGCGGCGGCGCCGCCTGCATCGTCGTCTTCGTCGGCGGTGCCGGCTGCGGATGCGACGCTGAGCGCCACGTCGGCTCGGGCGTCAACGTCGGGTTCGGCGGCGCCGCCTGCATCGTCGTCTTCGGCGGCTGCGGCGTCGCCATCGTCGCCGACTGCATCGTCGGCCCCGGCGTCAACGTCGGCCCCGTCGGCTCGGGCGTCAACGTCGGGTTCGGGTGCGGCGCCGCCGCCTGCATCGTCGCCGGCCCCGGCATCGTCCTCGGCGTCGTCTTCGTCGGCTGCGGCGTCGCCGTCGTCGCCATCGTCGTCGACTGCATCGTCGGCCCCGTCGGCCCCGGCGTCGGCTGCGCCATCGTCTTCGCCATCGTCGCCATCGTCGCCGACTACACCGTCGGCGCCGAGTGCATCGTCGGGCGCGGCGTCGGCGGCATCGCCGGCGTTGTCTTCGGAGGCGGCGGCTGTGGGGGGTTTGATGGGGCGTGAGGTGGTGGAGTTGTTGCGGGAGTTGATTCGGATTGATACGACGAATACTGGTGAGGAGTCGTCGACGAAGGGTGAGCGTGAGGCGGCGGAGTTTGTGGTGGGGCAGTTGCAGGATATTGGGTTGGTGCCGCGGTTGTTTGTGTCGGGGCCGCGGCGGGCGAATGTGGTGGTGCGGGTTGAGGGTGTGGATTCGTCGAAGGCGCCGTTGGTGGTGCATCAGCATTTGGATGTGGTGCCGGCGTTGGGTGATTGGCAGTTTCCACCGTTTTCTGGTGATTTGGTTGATGGTGTGGTGTGGGGGCGTGGGGCGATTGATATGAAGGATCAGTCGGCGATGGTGTTGGCGGTGTTGCGGGAGTTGCATCGTCGGGGGGTGCGGCCGGCGCGGGATTTGATTGTGGTGTTTTTTGCGGATGAGGAGAATGGTGGGGTTTATGGTTCGCAGTGGATGGCGGAGCATCATGCTGATGTGTTTCGTGGGGCGCGGGAGGCGATTAGTGAGTTGGGTGGGTTTTCGGCGTGGATTGGGGGGCATAAGGTTTATTTGGTGGAGACTGCGGAGAAGGCGATTGGTTGGATGCGTTTGTCGGCGTCGGGGGAGGGTGGTCATGGTTCGTTTGTGAATAATGATAATGCTGTGGCGAAGTTGGTGGCGGCGTTGGCGCGGTTGGATGAGCATCGGTTTCCGGCTCATTTGACGAAGACGATGCGGGATTTTTTGACTCAGTTGGGTGGGGTGTTGGGTAGTCCGGTTCGTGTGTCTGATCCGGAGGCGGTTAGGGGGATGTTGGAGCGGGCTGGTGATACTGGGAGTGTGGTGGCGGCGGCTTTGGGGACGCATTTGAATTTGACTAGTTTGGAGGCTGGTGGGAAAGCGAATGTGGTGCCACCGGTGGCGAGTGCGACGGTTGATATGCGTCCGTTGCCTGGTGAGCGGGATGCGGCTTGGCGGATGGTTGAGCGTTTGGTTGGTAAGGACATCAAGGTTGAGCGGTTGAATGACCATATTGGTATGGAGGCTCCGGATGATGGTCCGATCTATCATGCGATGGGTGCGAGTTTGACTCGTCTTGATCCTGGTGTACCAGTCCTACCATTCATGGTGCCAGGCGGCACCGACAATAAATCGCTGGCGCCGCTAGGGATTGCGGGTTATGGTTTTACGCCGTTGAATCTGCCGCCTGATTTCGAGTTTTGGCGGATGTTCCACGGGGTAGATGAGCGGGTACCGGTCAGCGCGCTGGACTTCGGCACCCGAGCCCTACTCGACTTCCTCACCACCTACTAAACACCGGCGGGCGGCGACGGCATGAGCGTTGTTTCCCGGCGGGCCACCGCGCCCGGCGCGCGGTCCCGGGTAGGCCAAGCGCCCGGCGGGCAGCCGAACCGCACCCAGCCTGATGTCGCTGGGTCGGGTAGCGCGGCATCGGACGGCGGCGACGGCGGCGCGCGGTCCAGTGGTGCACGGTCCAGTGGCGCGCGGTCCAGTGGTGCGCGGTCCGGGCCCCCGCCACCCGGGGGCGCCCAGCCGAGTTCGCTGCGGGCTAGCTGGGCCGCCACCAAGCTGCCGCCGTGGCGTTTCATTGGTGCGGTGTTCCTGCTCACGGCCTCAGAGATGGGGGCGAGCATGCTTGCCCTGCCAATCGTGGCGCACGGGATGGGCATGGCACTGGCGGCGGTGGCGATGATCGCACTGTGGGCGTTGATGACCTACACGGGCCTGATGATGCTGGAGGTCTGCCTGGCGTTCCCACCAGGGACGGAGTTCGGGGAGATCGGCCGGACGCTGTTCGGTCCGAAGGGTGGCGCGGCGGTCAACGGGGTGGCCCTGGCCATGCTGTACGCGTTCTCGGCTAGTTTCATATCTGCGGCGGGTTCAACTTATGGAGTGGACCTGTCTGCATATTTGGGCTGGAATGTGCCGCCCTGGGTGGTGTCGATCGGCTACACGGTCATCATCGGCGTTGTGGTGTTTTCTGGTGGGCGGCGGGCGGCGGCCGCCAACAGGGTCTTTTTCGCGATCAACTTGACGCTGCTGGCGGCGCTCGTGGTGAGCATTGCGCCGAGCGTTCATCTGGACAATCTGTACCGGTCCGGCCCGGAACTGGCCTGGATGTGGGCGGCTTTGCCTGTGTTTATGACCGCGTACACATATCATACAACCATACCAACTATGCTCACATATGCTGGGACGGCATCGCCCCGCTCGCTGCGCAAGGTGTTCATTGTGGCGAACCTGATCGCCCTGGTGACCTATCTGGTCTGGATCTTTGTGGCGCTCGGGGCGTTGCCGCAAAAGGGCGCCCATTCTTTCGCCGAGGTCGAGCGGGCCGGCCGCTCCGTCGGCGTTTTCCTGCACCAGATCGATGCCGTGGGCCACAACGCGGCAACGCCGAACCTGTTCAACGCCTTCTCTTCGACCATCCTGATCACAACCTACCTGGCCACGGCCCTGGCCCTCCAAGACGTGCTCCGCGGAGTGTTGCGCTACCGCTTCGCCGCGCTCCCGCCCTCCGCTCCGCCCGGGTCGGCGTTGCCCGATGCCGTCCCCCAAGCCGCGCCCCCGCCCGCCGCTCCGCCCGGGCCGGCGTTGCCCGATGCCGTCCCCCGGGTCGCGCGCACCTCCTCTCGTCCGCCAGGGCCGGCGTTGCCCGATGCTGCCGCCCAAGCCGCGCCCCCTCCTGCCGCTCCGCCCGGGTCGGCGTTGCCCGATGCCGTAGCCCAGTCTGCGCGCACCTCCTCCCGTCCACCAGCGCCGGTGTTGCCCGGTTCCGTCGCCCGGTCTGCGCACCCTGGCGGGCAGCCGGTGGCGCGTGCCGGGCCGGACGGCATCGTCCCCCGGTCTGCGCCTGCGGCCGGCCGTGCGCTAGGGAGAACTCTGTCTGGTCCGGTTCCAGGCCGGTTCGGGCGCGTGGCGAATTGGCCGCGCCCGGCGAAGCGCGCCGTGCTAGCGCTGGCCTGTTTTGTTCCGCCGCTGGCGGCTGGGCTCGCGTTCCAGGGGGCGTTTGTGCAGTTGCTGTCGTTCTCGTCGATCTTCGCGGCGAGCCTGAGCATCCTTTTCCCGGTCGCCGCGCTGCACCGACTGCGCTCCGAAGGCGCCCGCCGAGCCGGGCTGAAGCTGCCCAGTTACCGGGTCTTCGTTTTTTGGGGTATGTACGTGCTGGTGTTCGAGTGCGGCGCGCTGCTCGTGGTGTTCCAGATCTTCACCATGCTCGGGGCGCTGAAAAGCTGATTGGCCCGGCGTCAGCCGGGCCGCGCGGGCGGTTGGTCAGCACCGTTCCTTTTGGAACTGGCGACGCCGGCTCGCGGCGAGCAGGACTAGTCCAAACAGGGCGAGGGCAAGCCCGCAGCTAGCGAGCGGCCCACTGGCCGCCGAGCCGGTGACCGGCATCCCGGTCGGGGCGGCCGTCGCGCCCGTGGGTGTGGGCTGTTGGCCGCCGCCGCCGGCGGCCAACACCTCGAAGGTGGCGGAGTGTTCCCCGGACAGGCTGCCAGTCAGCACAATTCCGTGCGGGCCGGGTGCGGTGTTGGCCGGGACGGTCCACGTGAAGGCCACACTCCCGTCGGCTGTGACTACGGCCTGACCCACTTGGAGCGGTTCGGAGAGCATTACGGCGGTGACTAGTTCACCAGGTTGGAAGTTCGTGGCAGCGACGCTTTGGCTAGCGCCAGCCCTGACCGAGGAAATCGCCAGGTTTAGCTGCGGCAATCCGACCCGCCACCAGACCGTGGCGGTCTGTCCTGATGGGTCGGTGCGCGCAATCCGGACCAGATCGCCTTCGGCGACGCCTATCCCCGGCGCGCAACTCCAGCTCCCATCTGATGCTACAAGCGTCTGGCACAACTCTGTCCCAGCAGCATTGCTTACTACCACGCTGCCCCCGCCCGAGCCGGCGATCCCAGTGATGAGGCGGCCGTCCGTCGGCAACACCCGTCCCACTGGCGACGGCGGAGCCGTTGGCTGGTCGGTTGGGTCTTCCGTCGGGTCTTCCGTCGGCTCCCCGGTGGGCCGATCCGTTGGCTCTTGGGTCGGGTTCCCTGTCGGATCGTCGCCCGGGTGCTCGGTCGGCTGGGGGGTGGGGTCTTCCGTGGGGTCTTCCGTCGGATCCTCGGTGGGCCGATCCGTTGGCTCTTGGGTCGGGTTCCCTGTCGGATCGTCGCCCGGGTGCTTGGTCGGCTGGGTGGTGGGTTC
>JAITJY010000431.1 GCA_031278675.1 Bifidobacteriaceae bacterium | reverse complement strand
CCGCTTCCCCCCCCCCCGCGCTCCGCGCCCGGCCCCGCCCGCCATCCTCCACCCCTTGCACGATGCCGCCCGCACCCCACACCGCTTCCCCCACCCCAGCGCTCCGCGCCCAGCCCGGCCCCGACCCGTGTCCGGGAGGATTCGCTCCCCTCGCCTCCGCGCGGTAGCCCGCTTGCGCCGGCGCGCGCCCGCCCTCGGAGTCGTTGGGCGCGCATCGGTGTTCTGCGGCCGCAGCGTTCAACGCTCTTGCGCCCGCTGCGGCGCTGGCGCCCGTGGACTGGGCGAACAGCCAGCGCAGAGCGGCACTGGGGCCAACCGCTTTGATCAGGGCCGCTGCAGCCCGGTCACCGCCTTCGGCGATGCGGCTCCAGGCGGCCCGCGCCAGGATCGGGTTATCTAGGTCGAACAAACACCGCATCATCAAGCTCCTCTGCGCCGCAGCGTCATTGCTGCATCAATGTCACCGGCCGTCGGCGAAGTGCGTCCGGCCAGGTCAGCCATGGTCCAAGCGACCCGCATCACGCGGTCCACGCCGCGCAGCGACAAGACCCCGAGTTCTAGAGCACGGTTCAGCCCGGAGCGGGCCAGGCGAGCCTCACCCAGTTCGGCCCGCAACCACGTCCCAGGCGCCCCAGAGTTGAGTTGCCAAGCACAGCCACGGAACCGCTCACGCTGGACCGCCCTCGCTTCGCCGACGCGCCCGGCGACCGCTGCACTCGATTCGGCGGCCTGGGCCGCCCTGGGCAGCGTCGCTACCGGCTCAACTTCCGCCCACAGATCAATCCGGTCCAGCAAAGGCCCAGAGATCCGTTCCTGGTAGCGGCGGCGCGCCGTGGGTGTACAGGTACAGTTCTCACCTCGACCATAACCCTGCCCACAAGGACATGGGTTAGCCGCCATCACCAAATGGAACCGCGCGGGGAACCGCGCTGCGGCACGCGCCCGGTGGATCACAACCTCGCCGCGCTCAAGTGGTTGACGCAGAGTCTGCAACACCCTGGGCGAAAACTCCGGGCATTCGTCCAGGAACAACACCCCGCGATGCGCCAACGAGATAGCGCCCGGGCGCGGCATACCCGTACCTCCACCAACCATGGCCGCCGGCGTAGCCGTGTGATGCGGGTCCTGGAACGGCGGCCGACGGATCAAACCTCGATGCGGTTCAAGCGCCCCCGCCACAGAGTGTAGTGCGGTCACTTCGATCGCTTCAGCTTCGTCTAATAGCGGTAAAATCCCTGGTAGACGGCTTGCGAGCATGGTTTTGCCGTTTCCTGGAGGACCCTGGAGCATCAAATGATGACCGCCCGCCGCAGCGATCTCCAAGGCGTAGCGGGCGGTCGCCTGCCCCAGAACATCTGCTAGGTCACCGCAGTCTAGCTGGTCTGGCGCCGCCGCTTCCGGGGGCGGCGCCGCGCGGCGGTCTGGTCCGGGCTCATTTACCGGCGCGCCCAAATGCCAGGCCAATTCGTCAAGTGTTTCGACACCGGTCACTCGCACGCCTTTGACCAGTGCGGCTTCCGCCGCGCAGGGCGCAGGCACAACGACCCTGTCAAACCCAGCCGCCAGAGCGGCAGCCACAGCAGGCAGCACGCCCCGAACTGGCCGTACCCGTCCATCCAGCGACAACTCCCCGAGATAGACCTGCCTGGCAGCGGAACTGTCCAACACCTGTCCGGTTGCGCGCATTACCGCCACCGCGAGGCCCAAGTCGAATCCCGTCCCCGCCTTCGGGAGATAAGCCGGCGACAGATTAGCCGTCACCCGCCCGCCCGGGAACCCCAGCCCCGCTGAAATGAGTGCGGCCCGGACGCGGTCCCGCGCCTCGCCGAGGGCCGCGTCAGGCAACCCTACCAGCGCAAATGCGGGCAGGCCGCTCGGTTGATGGAGCACTTCGACATCCACCATGTGTCCCTCCAGCCCGGTCAGTGCCACCGCCAAACTCCGCCCAACCCGGCTCACAGCCCCACCGCCTGGTAATGCCGCAGCGACCGGCCGCGGCCCCCGCCCGTGTTGACCGCGATCACATCGATGCGTTGAGTCAGCGGTCGAGCGGCTTCTTGTTCAAGCCAGAGCGCCGCCAGCCGGCGCAAGCGCGCGAGTTTGACCGGCGTCACAGCCTCCTCGCCCATCCCGCAGGCGTCGCCCGAACGGGTCTTGACCTCGACAAACACCACGGTTTCCGCGTCCGGCTGCGCCACCAGGTCAACTTCGCCGTGCCGGCAACGCCAATTCCGCGCCACGATCCGCCAGCCGCACGCCGTCAAGTAGCTCGCGGCCACTTCCTCCCCATAGCGCCCCAATTCGCGCCGATCCTCCCGCGTCATCCCTCGAGTCTGCCCTCCCGCCCGCACCCCGGCACCCCCAACCCCCACCGGCCTGTGGATCAGTAATCTCACCCATCCCGGCGCCCAGCGACGATGCCGCCACAACTGAAACAGCATCGCCCAGCGGCGGGTCGCAGGCGGTGCGGGGACGGGTGGCAACGGGACCGGGCAACAGGGGCCCGGGCGGATCGCTGGCTGTGCTGGGACGGGTGGAAACAGGACCGGGCAACGGGGCCCGGGCGGATCGCGGGCTGTCCTGGGACTGGGGGAGGCGGCATCGGCCAACGGGGCGCCGCAACGCGCTGACCTGCACTAACAGTGGGCTTGGGGGCTACGGAGCGGGGACGTCCTTGAACACCGCAGACGGGTTTTTGAGCACGCCAATGCGGTCCAAGGGCCACAGGCGCCACTTGGCCACGCCGACCACATTATCCAAGGGCACAGCCCCACCCAAAACCTGATCCTGATGGTACCTCGAATCCCACGAACTAGACCGATTATCACCCATCACCCAAAGGCCATCCTCCGGGACCGTCACCCTAAACGCAATAGCTGAAGGATCGACGCCCGGTTTAAGATAGGTCTCGTCGAGCGGCTGGCCATTCACCGTGACCGGCTCGCCGGGGCCGGCGCAAGCCACAGTGTCCCCCGGCAAACCAATCACACGTTTAATAATGAAATCATCGGCGCTTTCCGGCGCCAAACCCAAAGACTGAGCCACGCCATGAAGCCAAGATGCAAACCCGCGCTCTTGCGGCAACGGCAACTGATCCGACGACCACCCATCCGGGTCATGAAACACCACAATGTCGCC
Organism: Bifidobacteriaceae bacterium; assembly: GCA_031278675.1. Taxonomy (GTDB): domain Bacteria; phylum Actinomycetota; class Actinomycetes; order Actinomycetales; family WQXJ01; genus JAIRTF01. The sequence continues at coordinate 5,519 of JAITJY010000431.1, read as the reverse complement.
ACGATGCACATCAAACAAACCCGGCGACAATTTAGTGACCGTCACACGGTCATCCACCAGCAGCGAATTCTCCATCGACACCGACGGAATATAAAAAGACTGAATCACAAAAACCTTCAGCACAAACGCCGTCACCAGCGCCACCAGCAGCGCAAACGCTAACTCCAGCCACAGCGAGACAGGCCGAGGTGGCCCCGGATTGATCGCCAACGTGGCGCCATGACGCGCACCACCGCGCAAAGAAGTCGCCATCGGCCGCCCCTATTCCGCCGACCGACTCACGGTAAGTTGATCTCAGCCTTGGTCAGTTCTTCGATGTTCACGTCCTTGAAAGTGACCACCCGCACAGACCGCACAAACCGGGCCGACCGGTACACATCCCAAACCCACGCATCTGCCATGTTGACCTCGAAGAACACCTCACCCCCCGCCGATCTGACCTGCAAATCCACCTGGTTGGCCAGATAAAACCGCCGCTCCGTTTCAACTACATAGCCGAACAGAGTAACAACGTCGCGGTACTCGCGGTACAGCGACAACTCGGCATCGGCCTCATATGACTCTAGGTCTTCGGCGCTCATTCAACCCCGCCTTTTCTGGTCCGCCCCATCAAATCTATCCTCCGCCGGTGGCCGGTACCGTAATACCACCCAGCCATGTCTTGCGCTCCCCCAGGGAAGCTTGCGGGCCCCGGCACGATGCCAGCGGGTCCGGGCACGACGCGCGCGGGCGCCGGCACAGCAGCGGGTCCCGGCACGACGCGCGCGGGCGCCGGCACAGCGGCGAGCCCCGGCCCAGCGCCAGCCGCACCCGGCGCCACGCCAGCCACTTCCGGCGCACCAGCCAGCCTCAGCGCTCCCAGCCACCGCTCACGCATCCGGCACCCCCGCGAACACGCCTCCCGGGTTGCGCAGCAACCCCACCCGCGAGACCGGCCAGGTACGCAGTTGCGCCACCCCAACCACCAGGTCCAACGACACCGCGCCATCCTCCGGGGCCGGGTTCATGTGGGCCCGCGAATCCGCCGAGCGCGCCCGATTATCCCCCATCACCCACACCGCACCTTCCGGCACCACCACATCAAACCCGATGGCCGATGGCGCGCCCACCGCCAAGTAGGTCTCGTCGATCGGGATACCGTTGACGGTCAGCGACGCACCACCGCCCCGGCAAGCGACCCGGTCACCGCCAACACCGATCACCCTCTTAATTAAGAATCCCTGCGAGTCCGTTGGTGCCAGACCCACAGCTTGCGCCACCGACCGCAAGAAACCAGCCACCGGGCCAGCCTCCGGCAACGGATCATTCTGGGTGACCCACCCGCCCGGATCACGAAACACCACGATGTCTCCCCGGTGCACATCCAAAATGGCCGGCGCCAGTTTAGTCACAACCACCCTGTCCCATTTGATCAGCGTTGGTTCCATCGATTCCGACGGGATATAGAACGATTGAATCAGGAAAGTCTTCAACAAGAACGACAAAATTAGTGCCGCCACCACCACGAACGCCGCATCTTTGGCGAGCCGCACCCACCATGGGCCGGCCGGGGCCGGCTGCGCTTTCCGGTTCGACCGGTGGCGCCCCACCCGGCGCCCCCCCGACCCCAGTTCCAGCTCCGAGTCCAACTCCGCCTCCACGCCGACACACGTTGCGCCACCGGACCCAGCGGTGCCGGGCGCCGCTTCCGAGTCAAGCAGCGAGCCAACCGGCCCGGACCCCCGGGCCGATGCCGCCCCAGACGCCCGCGACGAACCCGCCGGCGAAGAGACCGCATCGGACGCCCAGGCCGAACCCGCGCCGGACTCGCGGGCGGGGCTGGGGGGCGAGGAGACGGCATCGGACAAGGGGGTGGGCCGTTCTGGCAACTTGGCGTCCGCTGGTTGATGGGCGCGGCGCGGCCACTTGTGACCTGCACCTGGGATAGCACGCACGGTTCTAGCCTCTCACGCCGGGGGACGGAAGCGCCCAAGAACGCCGATGTTGGTCGCTGAAACCGTGGACGCGCAGCGCAGCCATGTGCTCCGCGCTGCCGTAACCCTTATTCGACGCCCAACCATAGACCGCGTGGGCGTCGGCGAGTTGAACCATCAACTCGTCGCGGGCAACCTTCGCCAAGACCGAAGCGGCGGCAACCGCCGCGTGGCGCTGATCAGCCTTGACCACAACACGCACAGTCCACGGCGCTGGGGCGGCTTGAGCGAAGAGAGTGGTCGGCATGGTGAGCCAATCGTACTTGCCGTCTATAACAATGCAATCCGGAGGTTCGGCGAGTGCGTCCAGGGCGCGGTGACCGGCTCGGCGGAGGGCTTCCGTCAGACCGTGACGATCTATCTCGCCAGCGCTTGACCAGCCCAGCGCCCACGAATGCGCCCAACCCTTGACCAGCGGCGCCAACGCCGTGCGGGATTGCGCCGTCAACAGTTTTGAGTCAGCCAAACCCGTTGGCGGATCCCCCGTCACCGCGCTGACCACAACCACCCCCACTGCGAGCGGGCCCGCGATAGCGCCCCGGCCAACCTCATCCATCCCAGCCACCAACCGGTGACCCGTCGCAACCAAGTGACGCTCTAGTTCAAGCGTGGGGATTGGCCGCATGGCCCTGATCGTTTCAGGCCTGCTTGTCGCGGCGTTCCTTGATCTTGGCCGCCTTGCCCCGGCGACTCCGCAAGTAATAAAGCTTCGCCCGGCGCACAGCGCCCCTGGTGACGACCTCAATCCGGTCAATCGACGGCGAATGCAGCGGAAAGGTGCGTTCCACCCCCACCCCGAATGAGATCTTCCTGACCTTAAAAGTGGAACGGATCCCGTCCCCCGCTCGCGCGATCACCACCCCCTGGAACACCTGGATGCGGGCGCGGTTGCCCTCCACCACTTTGACGTGAACTTTGATGGTGTCGCCCGGACGGAATTCTGGGAAATCAGCGATGTCGCTGCGCTGGTTTAGCCGGTCGACTGAGTCGAGGCGCTGCATTAGATTAGCTCTTCCTCGCTTGAGCCGCAGGTCGCAAGCGGATCAGGGCTCCCTTCGGAGCCGCGGTCTATCGGTCTAGGGGGCTGCCTCGGTCCGGCGTTCCTCCCCCTGCGGCAGGCGAGCGAACCGGTCAGCACCGAAGGGCAATTGTGCCACACCTAGGGCGCCACGCCCAACCGCGCCGGGCTGCGGCCGGCGGCTGGGGCGGTGGGGGGCGGCGCCGTCGGCGGGCGGGGCGACATCGTGCGGCGGAGCGGGCGTACCCGGGGCGGAGCGGGCGCACGCCGGCGGGCGGGGGGAGCGCGGCCGGTGGCGCGAGTCAGGGGGTTTGGGGCGGGGCGGCGTCGCGGGAACTGGAGGTGTCGAACTTTGCACGCAGTCGCGTGGAACGCATGAACAAGACCGCTACCAGGGACAATACGGCTATGCCAGCGGCGATCAAGAACAACTCGCCGACGGAATCGCCGTAGGCCGCCCGGACCGCCCGGACCGCAGGGGCAGGCAGCGCGGACAGATCCATGTTCATCGAATTGCCGTCGCCGCCCAGGCCACCCGCGCCGGTCACCGGGCCATGAGCGCCGTTCAGGGCGGCCAGGCTCGTGCGCACCCGCGCCGAGACTCGCCCCGCGAAGATCGAGCCGAGCACCTGGATCCCGACGGTGCCGCCCAGCGACCGGAAGAACGTGACCACCGCCGATGCCGCGCCCACATCATGCACCGACACCGAGTTTTGGACCGCCAAGACCAAGTTTTGCATGGTCATCCCGACCCCGAAGCCAGCCAGCAGCGAATACAACGCGATCAAATAGATCGAGGTCTCGAAGCGCACAGTCCCCATCAGTGCGAACCCCACCACCAGCACCGCCGACCCAGCCACCACGAACGGTTTCCAAACCCCGACGCGCGACACCCAACGCCCAATAAACACCGAAGAGACCAGCACGCCGAGCATCATCGGGACCATCATCAACCCCGCAACCGTCGGCGAATACCCGCGCGCCACCTGGTAATACTGTCCCAAGAAGACGGATGCCCCGAACATCCCAAGCCCCACCGCAATTGATGCAGCAATCGCCAGAGCCGTGGTCGGCTCCCGGATCAGCCACAACGGAATGATCGGATTGGTCGCCTTGGATTCGGCCCAAATAAACAGCGCCGTGACCACCACCGTTCCCCCGAGCAACGCAGCCGTCTGCCAGGACCGATACGGGAAGGAATGTCCCGCGAAAGAGATCCAGATCAGCAACGCACTGACCGCCGCCGTCACCAGTGTGGCGCCGATCCAATCGATCTTGGTGTTGGTCCGCCCCGAGCTGGGCGGAATCTTGAGTTGGAGTTGCAACACCACTCCGGCGCACAGCGCCAACGGCACCGCCGACCAGAAGCACCAGCGCCAGCCCAGCCAACTCACATCCACCAAGAACCCGCCGACCAGCGGACCCACCACAGTCGCGACCGCGATCACCGCGCCTGTGTACGCCATATACCGTCCGCGCTGCAGCGGCGGAATAACAGAGCCGATGATCGCTTGCGTCAGCGACATCATCGCGCCCAACCCAATTCCTTGGACCGCCCGGAACGCGATCAGGTACGCCGTGTCCGGGCTGGCGCCAGACAGCGCCGAGCCCACAATAAAGATCGCCAAGCCAGCCAAGAACATGGTCTTCTTGTTGAACAGGTCGGCCAGTTTGCCCCAGATAGGGGTCGATGCCGTCGAGGCCAGCAGCGTAGCCGTCACAATCCAGGTGTACTGCTGTTGGGTAGATCCGAGTTGAGCCGTGATGACCGGCAATGCGTTCGCGACGACTGTGCCGGCCACGTTTGCGACAAACATCGCGAGCAACAGACCCGACAAGATGCGCATGATCTGCCGGTGGCTGAACTGCGGATAGGCGTCCTGGTTCCCGCCCGCCGGCGCCTTCGGCCCGGCGCCCCGGTTCCCAGCTACCCGGGGCGTGGGCGCCGCGCCCTGGTTCCCGGCGCCCTGGTTCCCGGCGCCCTGGGCGCCGGCCACCGGCGCGGCACCCTCCCGCGCCGGGCTAGATTCCCGCGCGGCACTGGATTCCAACGCCGGACCTGGTTCGTGCGCCGCGCCCTGGGCGTCGGCCACCGGCGCGACGCCCTCCCGCGCTGTACTGGATCCCCGCGCTGGGCTAGATTCCCGCGCTGGGACCACCCGAACCCATCGCGCCCGCAGGCGCCGCAAAGCGGCCGACACACATCGGTGAATCCCCCGACGCGTCCTGGCCGCTCCTTGGTTGGCTGGCTGATCCGGACACAACAATCCAACGTAGACCGCTGGCTTACAGCATGCAAATTGCCGCCGCCAGCGCGGCCAGCCCGCTACCGGACCCGGGCGGGAGTGGTCAAAACTGCGGGTAACGACCGATTTTGGGCCTTACCCGCAGTTGTGACCACTCGCCGGGGCGCAGGCATCCGGGCGGACTCGCGTTTGCGCAGGTCACGCCCTTGGCCCGTCACCGGGACCCGGAAGAGGGGTGGTCAAAACTGCGGGTAACGACCGATTTTGGGCCTTACCCGCAGT
>JAITJY010000343.1 GCA_031278675.1 Bifidobacteriaceae bacterium | reverse complement strand
ATCAGGGGCGGGCCGCTGGCGTCTGAGCAGCAACAACGACACCATCGAGAGCGCGTAGAGCGCGGCCAGGGCGACGGCGGCAAGGGTCAGCGGACCCTGAGTGAGCGCTCCGCCGGCCGCAAATCCGAGGCCAATCCCGGTCAAGTTGGCTAGCGCCACCACGGCCAGTCCACCACCGAACACGGTAGGCGCCGGCAGGTGGGTCTGCGCGGTGGTGACCGCCAGCAGGTACAAGAACGGGATCGACACCGTCATATAGCCCATGTGAACCAGAGCATTGGTGATCCCGGGCAGAACGTTTAGCGCAAAAGGTAACAATAGAAAACCGCCTGCCGAAATCGGCAGAGCAAGGCGGTAAGCCGCAGTGATGTCCAGCGGCCGTTTGAGCAGCAGTTCTGACAGCAGCAGAATCGCTACCACCAGCAGTGATGCGATGATCGACACCTGCTGAAAGCTCTCCAGCGGCAGCTGTTCTTGACCCGAGACCTGCGATACCAGACCACTCATAAACGCCAAAGAAGCAGTAATCAGCAGGCCACGCCAACATAGTCTGAACGCCTGGATAAGTGCTGAGCGAAGGGGCTCTGCGGCCGGTTTGGAAGCACCGCTAGGGGACTGCGTTCCGGTTATGGGGGCCGGTCCGGTTAGCCCCGCCACAGTTGTGGGCGCTGGCTCCGTTGTTGGCGCGGGCTCCGTGAGCGGCGCTGATTCAGTGGCCGCATTCCCGGGTCCCGCGCGGGCAGCGCCAAGTGAGCTGTTCTGGAACACCAACAATAGCGCAGCACTCATCAGCGCGGCCAAAATCGAAATCGGGATAAGCGTAATCCCCGGCAGCGATATCGCCAGCAGATAAATCAACAAGCCAAGCAAATAAGCGCTGATCAACAGCCGGTAAAGGTGCCGTAGTGACATGGCGCTAAAGACCTGTGCCCAACCCAAGAAAAACAATCCGGCACCCATGCCGTAAAACGCGGCCATGCCCGCCACCAGCCACCGCCCGGGCTGTGCCGCCGGGTGGCCGGGATCAGCCAACACAAATGCCTCAGCCAAGGCTAGACAGATGCAGGCAGCGGCCCCAGGTGCGGCAATCCTGCCGGACGGCCTCATCTTGCCCGCAGCCAGCGCGCCGCCCGCCACCAAGACCAGCACTTGCGTGCTCAAGAGGCTGATGGCGTAAGGCGCCCAGCGTTCGTAACTGGTCGGATCGACGCGGGAGAACACCGTGGGCGAATGCAACCAAATGAACTGGTTGACCATGAACAACGCGTACCCGGCCACAACAACCACGACAACCAAGGCGGGCTTGGGAAGAGCGGGTTTGCGCGCCCCCAGCCGCGCCCCGGCGCGGTCCCCCCCGGCCGGATTACCCGAGGAGCCTGCGCCACCCGAGTCAAACTGCTCTGCCCCCGCCCCGCGCACGTCGTAACCTCCCTGTCGCGATGGCCCTGTGGCCCTCGCTGCCAAATGTGTCAAATCTGCCAGCTCCGCCTCCCGGTGCGGTGAATCACCGGCCTTTGGCAATGCTGGCGCTGGGTGTCGCCTTGATTCCCAGTACATCTCACCCGCTGCGGGTGAGACAAATGCGCAATTCATCAGCTATGGGTGGTCAAAAATCCTGTTCAGGGCGCCTACGCTACCACAAACGGCGATCGTTACGAATGTTGCTGCCGCGCCCCACCGGATGTCCGTGTGGGGCGGCCCAGAAGCGTGGTGAATAACCCCGCTCCGGCCGTGCCCGCGCCGGGCAGCGGTACGCTGACCAGCGGAAACGCGGAAGGCAAGCGCAGATTTGGCCTAAGAATCCGGTTTATTCACCGGATTCCTAGGCCTTAGACCAGCGGTCGCTTCAGCCAAGCATTCCTCAGTGCGGATTAGCCGCAGGGATGCATGACAACAGGAGGAAAACATGCAAGTTGGACCGGAAGACAACACGAAATCCCGGCATCATGAAGGCACGGAGGCCTTCGGTGGTGGCCGGGGACGACCCCCGAGTGAACACAGCGAACCATCGGCGCGGCCCCCGCGGCGCGCAGGCTTATCCCGGCGCGCCTTCTTGGGCGGCCTGGGCGCGGCAGCGGCAGTGACGGCGGGTGGACTGGCCGGTTGCTCACCTTCTAGTAAGGGCGAATCGACCTCATCTTCGACCACGCAGAGCCCGGGCGCCGCCAAGGCGTCATTCCTCACTCCTCCCGAACCCCCCAAAGAGGTAGCTGAAGAGTTGAACTGCGATGTCTTAGTGATCGGTCTGGGACTGGCCGGTGTCGCCGCAGCGCGCCAAGCGGTCGAGGACGGTGCCTCGGTGATCGGGATCGACAAGCAGGCGGAACTGTCCTGGGTCACCATGGCCGGCGACTTCGGCGTGGTCGGTTCGCAGATCCAAAAGGACCTCGGCATCGAATGGGCAGCCAAGACGGATATCATCAATCAGCTACAAAAGGACATGACATACCGGACAACTCCGTCGTTGTTCAACTATTGGTATGACCATTCCGGCGCTGACTTCGACTGGTTTGTCGAGGGGGCAGAGTTTGAAGTCCTGCAGAGCACCGCAGCCAACCAGCAGACCAGCCTGCCGAACTATATTCGCCCCAAGTGTTTCCCGCCGCTAGCGGGCTATGACTGGCGCACCGAGTACTATCCGTATTTCCACGGGACCATCACCACCAATCCCAATATGGATTGGGCCTGCGGCAATACGGTAGCGATCGCGGAGGCTAAAGGAGCTAAGTTCCTTCTGGGCACCTGGGGTGAACAGTTGATAACGGACGCATCCGGGGCCGTGGTCGGCGCCTATGTGCATGACAAGGATATGGTGTATCGCAAGATCAACGCCAAGACTGTGGTTCTCAGCACTGGCGACTTCGGCAATAACCAAGAGATGCGCGACTATTATGTGCCTTGGGCGAACGAGTTCCCCAGCGTCTATACCCAAGTAGATGCCACAGATGCACCGTGCAATACGGGTGACGGTCAATGCATGGGAATGTGGGTCGGTGGTGAGATGGAACTGGGACCATTGGCGCCAATGACACACCATATGGGCGGAGCCCTGGGGGTCAATGCGTTCCTGCAGCTCAATATGGAAGGCCGGCGTTTCATGAACGAGGATATCCCCGGACAGAACATTGCCGACCAGCTCTCTCGCCAACCGCAAAAGCAGTCATGGCAGATCTTCGATGCGAAGTGGCCTGAGCAACTCTTGAGCCAGCCCACCGGTCACGGCTATGTGAACTACTACATCCCGGACAGTGAGATTGGCCAATATGAGACGGTGTTGGCGGGCTTTGGCCTGGGTTACACCACCAACGCGATGGTCGAAGAGAATGTGACCTGTAAGGCGGACACGCTTGATGAACTCGCCACTTTGATGGATTTGCCCGTTGACGTGGTCAAGTCTGAGGTTGCACGCTACAACGAGTTGTGCGCCCAGGGCTACGACGCCGACTTCGGCAAAGACTCGCGCCGCCTCTATCCGGTGCTCGAACCGCCCTTCTATGCGTGCCTCTTCGGCAACGCCGGCATGCTGGTGGTGATGGGTGGCCTGGTTATCGATGAGGACCTGCATGTGTTGGCGGCCGACGGCAAGCCGATCCCCGGCTTGTATACCGCCGGCAACAACATGGGTGGCCGGTTCTTGGTCGAATACCCGGTGACGGTGGCTGGCATCAGCTTGGCGACCGCGCTCAGCTTCGGGCGCCTCGCCGGCAAGAACGCCGCCGCTGGCGTCTGACCCGCCACTGACGCCCAGGGCACACCAAACCAGGCGCGTCTCCCAGCTAAAACCGCTGGTCAGCGCGCCGTAAGTCCCTGGGGCCAGACCCCATGGTCGATCCCGCCCAGCCGCTCGGGCGGGATCATGCCCCGACCGAACCCCGGGGGTCTGGCCCCAGGACCAACCGCGCGTCTCAACCCCGCAGCCGAGTTGCGCGGCATAGACCAAGCCGAATCCGGCAAAGTCGTCTCCGTCTTCTCGAACACCTCTGCGGTAACGCAACGCCAGCGGCCGAGGACGTGGACCATATACTGAACTGGTCAGACCGGAACCGCGAAGAGAGGGCGCATGATAGCCGTCACACTGTCCAGCAAGGGACAAAACGTGATTCCCGCCAGCATCAGGCGCCAGGCGAACCTCAAAGCCGGTGACAGATTGCAGATCGAATTGGACAGGGAGACGGAACAAATCCGCCTCTCGAAACCCCAAGACTGGGACAGTCTGTCCGAGTTGTTCACCTCGTGGATCAAACCCGGCACGCGACCGTTGAAAAATGTGCGAGGACTTATGAAAACGCACGATCCGAGGCTGGGATGACCGGAGGTGGGGGCGGGCTAACGCCGTTCGACAGGGTGATTGACCGGTCGGGGACCGGTGCTCTGGCCCTCGACCGCCACGGGCACGGCGTCCCGGCAGATGCGCTGCCGTTGTGGGTGGCGGACATGAACTTCGCTACGCCGCCACCTGTGCGGGAGGCGCTGGCCGCGCGGGTGGAGCACGGCATCGTCGGCTATGGTGTGCCGACGGACGGCTACTACGAAGCGATGGCGGGCTGGTTCGAGCGGCGTCACGGCTGGAGCGTTGACCCGCAGAGCGCAGTGATGACTCGCGGGGTGGTTCACGGGCTGTACCTGGCGGTGGAGGCGCTGACCCGGCCGGGCGATGGCGTGATCATTCAGTCGCCCGTCTACCCGCCGTTTTTTGACGTGGCGCGGGCGGCCGGGCGGCGCATCCTGGTTAACCCGCTGGTAGAGGGCCCCGATGGCTACGAGATCGACTTCGACGGCTTTGCTGGCGCGGCGCGCGAAGCGACGGCGTTCATCTTGTGCTCGCCGCACAATCCGGTGGGACGGGTGTGGAGCCGGGGCGAACTGGGCCGGCTCGCCGAGATTTGCCTGAGGCACGGGGTTTGGCTGATCTCCGACGAGGTCCACGCCGATTTTGTCTACCCCGGGCGGCGCCACGTGGTGACCGCGACCCTGGGTGACGAGGTGGACGCGATCACCGTGACCTGCACGGCGCCGTCCAAGACGTTCAACCTGGCCGGGCTGCAACTAGCGCACCTGTTTGCCAGCGACCCGGCGGTTCGCCGGCGGCTCGTGGCGTCTTACGCCGCCCAAGGGCTGAGCCAGCACCCAGCTTTGGGTTTGGTCGCCTGCGAGGCCGCTTACGCCGGCGCCGCCGACTCCTGGGTCGATGACCTGGTTTCTTACCTGGATGGCAACATGGCGCTGCTGGAGGCGGGGATTGCTGATCGCCTCACAGGGGTCCGTTTCCGGCGCCCCGAGGGCACCTATCTGGCCTGGCTGGATTTCCGCGAGTGGGGTTTGGACGCCGCCGCGCTGCAGCGCAAGTTGCTGATGGAGGCTCGGCTTTGGTTGTCCGATGGCGTCACCTTCGGCCCCGACGGCGCCGGCTTCCAGCGCCTCAACACCGCCGCCCCGCGCGCAGTCCTGGCGGACGCCCTGACCCGTCTAACGCACATTTCGCACTAACCCTAACGCGGATGTCGCAGGGGAGAGCGAAGCTCTCACCAGCGGAAACGCGGCAGACAGACCCACCCCACAAACTCTGGCCGCTTCGCTCCGAGATTTTGCGGGGACCCCGAGACCCACCCCACAAACTCTCGCCGCTTCGCTCCGAGATTTTGCGGGGACCCCGAGTAGGCGAAACTCGGCTCAGGTGCAAAGGTTTCGGCCACATAGTGTGGCTAGGCCAAATCCTGGGCGGGGCGGGTCCGGGGTGGGTCCGGGTAGGCCCGGACGGCTTCGGCGACGATGGGCGCCACAGCCTCGATCTGCCAACTGCGGGCGCCGCCGCGCGCCATCGTCGCTGGGATGTTAGCTGGGGGCTGGAAGACCACCTGGCGGACCAACTCGGGCTGCATCAGGTTCTCGACGGGGATCAGTTCGGCGGCAGACAATGCGGCGAGCTGCGCCTTGACCTGAGCCATGCGCTGGGCGGCGGCGGGGTGGCGGCGCGCCCAATGGCGCACGGGAGGCGTGACCTGGGAACTCGGGCCGCGCAACTTGGGCAACTCGGAGCCGCGGGCGGCGGCACCGGCGGCGAGGGCAGCCCACCAATAGTTCAACAACTGGGACTGGCGCCGGCCATTGAAAGGCGGGATGCGGCGCAAGGCTTGCGGAGTCTTGGGCAGGGCGGCAGCGGCGGCGACCAGGGCCGAATCGGGCAACACGCGGCCGGGAAAAATGTCGCGTTTGGCGGCGAGGCGGTCGCGGGCATTCCACATGGAGCGGAGCACCGCCAGGCGCTGTGGGTCTTTCAATGCGTGCGCACCTGAGGTCCGCCGCCACGCCTCCGGCTTAGGCGCGGGCGGGGGAGCGGCCAGCACATGCGCGGCTTCGGCCTGCGCAATCCCGAGCTTGCCGGCTTGTTCAAGTTCGCGCTCCAACACGTCGCGGACATCAAGCAACACCACCACATCCAACGCCGCATAGTTGAGCCACTCCTGCGGCAAGGGGCGCACCGACCAGTTCTGGGCCGAATGTTCTTTCGCCAGCCCCAGCCCGAGCGTCCTGGCCACCACAGCCGCCAACCCCACCGACGGGAATCCCGCCAGCCGCGCCGCCAGTTCGGTGTCGAAGATCCGGCTCGGCTCCATGTCACAATCTCGCAGGCAGGGGAGGTCCTGCGATGCGGCGTGCAGCACCCATTCGCTCTCGGCGAGCGCATCTGACACGTCCCGCAGGTGGGGGAGCGCTGCGGCATCGATCATGACCAGGCCCGTGGTGCGCCGGAAGATTTGGATCAACTGCGCCCGCGAGGTGTACGTGAATCCGCTCGCCCGCTCCGAGTCAACCGCGACCGGCCCCGATCCTGCGCGCAGCCTGGCGACCGCTTCTGCCAGCGCCTCCGGGGTGTTGATGAGCGCTGGCACGCCGCCCGGCGGGGCGGTCAGCGGAGTGATCGGTTCAGTCATAGCCAGGTCAATCGTAGGCCAAACGCCCGCGCCGCGCCGTTCGCCCACGCCGCCCAGCACGATGCCGCCCTGCCGGCTGGCGCGGCGCGGCGCCGGCCCCAGCTCGCTCAGCCCGGCTCCCCGGTGCGATGCCGCCCCTGCCGGCTGGCACGGTCCCGGCCGCCCAACCCAACCAGTTGACCGGATTCACGCGTCCCTGCGCCCCGCCGCCTTCCATTCAGCCCGGCGGCGCCGCACCGTGCTGCCCACGTTGGTGATCCCTGGGCCGATTGGGCGGCATCGTCCAAGTGGCGAGACTGGCGGGTGGAGCTGTTAGCTGCGGGGGCGGAGGGGGCTGACGCCCGGCGGGAGGAGCTCGACGCCGCCGAGGTGGGCCAGGAAGCGCAGCCAGGCCACCAGTTGTTCGCCGATCTCGGTATCTCCTGGGGTCCAGGAGGCGCGCACTTCGACGCCAACGCGGCTGCCGCGGCCCTTCAAGGTACCGAAAGACTCCGAGACTGTCCGGGTCACGGTGCCCGCGAGGGCTGACCAATTGAGCGGTTCGCTGTCGAGGGCTTCGACCAAATAGCTCCAGGCGACCTCTGCCAAGAACGGGTCTTCGCCCAGTTCAGGCTCCAATTCCGCCTTCGCGACGGTGACGATCCGGAAGTCGCCGTCCCAGACGACGTGACCGGTCGGCTCGTGCAGGGCGATGAATGAGCCGGAGGCCGGGTCCGGCAACTCCGTTCCCGGTAGCCGGGCTTCAAGTGCTACGGCGAACGGTGCGGCGCGCGTCGGCGCGGGAATCTCCTCGAGTTCAATCTCGCGCGGGAAGTCAGCGCGTCTGATGGACTGGAGCGCCTCTACGAACCGGGGCGGCGGGGACGAGGCGGACCGGGTTTCCATACTTTGAACGGTACGCGGCTGGTTCGCGCGGCGCTGCTTCCCACGCCGCGAACCTGAGGACTGGTTGCCGAAAACGCTGCGTGCCTGGATGATTGATTCCGGGGGTTGTTGGCGGTCGTGGTGTTATCCGGTTCGGTATTTGACTATCTCTGAGTCGCGTTCTTCTGTGATTTCGGTGTCACCTGGGTTGGCGGGATTGCCGCCATCAAGGCTTTGGATGAACTCCCTGGGCAGGGGTGTTGGATGCTCGAACCCGCTTGGCGCCGCGTTCGGGGGTGCCCCGAAAAGATCGGCGTGATCGTCACTTAGTGCGCTTCCGTCATGGTCATTCAACGCGACGGCTAACAGGTGGGGCTGGCGCTGTCTGTGGCGTCGAGTGTTTCAATTTGTCTCCTGCCCAGTGCGAGGTGCGTCGGGTGGACACCGCGAGTATTAACGGCTGCGAGATGTGAGACACATTTGGTCGATACAATAGGACTACGGGAGGCGCACCATGGACAAGGGCTTTGGGTCTGGTAGGCGGTGGTTGTGCGCGGCGGTGGCTGGCGCTGTGACTGCGGTTGGTGTTGTGTTGCCTGTGGCGGCTGGCGGTCAGATAGTGGGCGCTTATGGGGCAGCCGAGGCGGGTGT
>JAITJY010000407.1 GCA_031278675.1 Bifidobacteriaceae bacterium | reverse complement strand
CCAGACTGCGTTGTGGTCAGATTCCGTGCGGATTGACACCCGTCCCCAACCAGCGGACGCCTGACTTGCCCCAAGCAGCCGCCGAAGGACTCGCGCCCCCGCGCGGGTCAGCCCTCCGCGCCAGGTGAGAGCCAGCCTTGCTTCTCCCAGTCGGCCAAGCAAATCTTGGCCACCTGCGCCGCAGCCAGGGCAGCGCATTCCTGCTGGCCAGCTTTAGTCGCCGGGTTCTCGTCTTCCTGCCCGTCCGCCAGGTCGCTCACGCCTTTGAAGCAGTAGAACGGAATCCCCTTTCCGCGGCATCTTTCGGCTAGGCCCTCGGCCTCCATGTCGATGGCAATCAAGTCGCCGCCGAGGTTCGCGCAACGCTGGACCAGGCTCGAGCGCACATCAGGGTCCTTGACTTTGTTGCTCCCTGTGCCGAAGGTGCCTCGATTCAAACTGATGCGTGATGTCGACCGCGTTGCGGAACCAACGATTCGGAGGTTGATTCCTGGGTCGGATGGTGGCAGGGTCAGCCACTTGACTGTAGCTTTGTCTTCCGTGCCGCCCTTTCCGGCGGTATGACCCCGATCCCAGACCGAATCGGCTAGGCAAACATCGTACAGCTGTTGCTTGGCCGGATCTGCTAGGGCGCAGATGCCGATTACTACGACAACGCCAACGCCTGGAAGTTGCTCAAGTGCGTTGGCGAGACTGTTTAGCGCGCCGGATTGACTCTGTGGGCCGTGAAGGTGTTGAACATCCCAGTCTGCGAGCCGGGCCAGATTCCATATCTCACCGCAATCTCTGCTTTCGGGTGCGCCGTGAGCCTCGAATACATCAAGTACCGCGTTGCGCTCATATTCGTTGCATGTGTAGATCAGGATTCGCTTGCGTTTGGGCGTTTGGACCCCGTCAGCACCCGTAGGCTCGATATCTTCGTCGTCAGCGGTCTTCGGCAGGATTTGGTCATCGCCTCGCAGCATGCTGCGCCACAGCTTCAGCCCGGCCTTCCCGAAGACCTTCAGCGCCATCGCGGGGAACTCTGCGTGGAAGGCGAGGGATTCTTTGCTCAGCTCCTTCAATGTTTCGCCGCCCAGGGCTTGGGCAATTCTGCCAGCCACCGTGTCGAATCCATTGAGGCATCTACTGTCGTCCTCCTCGACGAGGATAATGCCGCTAGGGTCAGCCGACGGACCTGCGTCGTCAGGCGGGAGCCCGGTGAACATCTTGTGCACAGTCTTGAGACCAGCCAGACGGTAGATATTCTCAATAATGTGCTCTTTGCCATCGGCCCAAGCCGGAATGCCAGACAGCTGCTCCGTACCCTGAAAGCTGAAATTCCCGAGGACAATTTGAGAGATCTCAAGGTCGTTCCCGCAGCCCGCGTCCGTCAAAAGTTTCGCAACGTGCGAACTCAAGGCGGTCCGAAGCGCAGCAAACTCCAGAGCGGAAGCCGCGAATTTATCCTCTCGCCACGCATCCCAAGACGCTCTGATCGCCTCCAACCGTCTTTGAACCTCGGGACGCGAGTGAACAAATAGGGCGCGTCTCTTAGACAAATCCCGGTCAAACCAATGCAGGAATTCGGCCTGGACGCCAGACGACCATGTTCCTATCGTAAAAAAAGGCCGAAATACAACGAGATGGTCTACGTGTTCGACTATGTAATGGTCGCGGAAGGAAATGTCAAAAAAGATGGCATCGCGTACGTTGTGAGCGACGGCTAGCGCTGTTAGACGGGCTTCTTCACTTCCACTCTCAGCAGGGAGAAAAAACCCGGGACGGTGCTGTTGAGCCGGTTGGTACGGGTAGTCGATGCCCAATTGCCCGGACGGTGGCGTCGGCTTGCTGCGGCGGGCGCGGTTGGTGTTGGTGGGGTCTGGAGGGGTTGGGGCGACCGCGGCGCGATCTGGCCAGCGCCTTGAGAGGTAGGCCCGGCCACCGAAGTCGTGGAACCGCAGCTCGTCAATGGCGGTGGGGCAAATCAACGATAGTCCTCGGTCGAGCAGTGCATTGTGCAAGTCCATCGTTTCTGCGACGAGACCAGCGGGCCAGTCTGCAAGCCTGGGTTCGCCCGCAGTGAAATCGGATGACGACTGATTAGCAGTTCGCAAGCCGGTGATTGGATGTGACAGGTAGGCGGTGACGGGCTTATGGCGTCCAACGGCCAAGCGAAGTGCCGAATAGCCCTGCTTCAAACCTAACGGAGTTACAGTCGCGGGATCGCTCGGGATCCCCAGATTGAACGCGGCGGTGTCCGCTAGGACCATCTCGGTTCGCCGCCATGCCATAAGTATTCGGAGATTTTCAGCCTTCCCCAAAGAGGCGTGCCCGTCACGGTCGGTGATACCACCAACGTTACCAATCAAGCGCCCGTCGGCTTGGCTATGGGCGAGGTGAAAAATGTAGTTGTCTCTGGCCAGCCTGGTCCAGATGTCGTAGATGTCGTCCAGTAGGAGAACAATGCGGTTTACTCCCAGCTTGCGTAGCGGCTCGATTTGGAGCGGCGATAAGAACTCCCGGGTGTCTGGGTTGTACCAAGAGAGATGCGCTAAAAGTACGCGCGGCGACGTAGTGTTTGCAAAGATCGTCGCTGCGTTCTCTACTGTTTCGCGCCACACTCTCCGCATTTCGGCCCGCGGAATGTCTCGAAGGGTCTTGCCGAAATCTAAACCGGTATCGAGTTTTCTCAGCATTTCTTCCTGGACGTTGACCACAACGCAACCTAATTGTCGTAGTGCGTCGGCCACCGTTCGCGGCGATTCGGCATAAACGCCGGACAGCAGTGTCACCGGCTGAGGATCTGCCGTTTGAGGCTCGGTCACCGGATCGTGGGTGCCCGCGACCTGGTGGAGAGGGGCTGAAGATAGCTCCGGGGCGTGCGCGCGCGCTGCGACATCGGGGTCTGGCGGATTCATAGCCGTCGGGGGGTCGCGAGGAATCAGTCGCCGGGCGGCGCAGCAGAGCTGGCAGCGGCGCAAAAGTCGGCTATCGCCTCTTCGCCTAGGAGTCTGCGGCGTCCCTCCAAGATCAGGAACGACGGCCGGGCGGCAGAACTGTCGTAGTCGACGAAAAACGCTATGCCAGACCGTTCGAGGAGGTCGGCGAGTGCCTGGGTCGTCCTGTTGGGAGGGCCGTTCAGAACGCCGTCGGTGGTGTTCAGATAGGCCGTCCTGGAGTCCGCATCAGCCATCATGGCCGCGAAGCCTGTCGATTGGATTGTCGGGGGCAGTGGCGCTGCCGTCATTTGAGGTTTCCTCGCTGCTCGGGGAGATCCGTACTACTACGCGGATCTGACCGTCCAAGCGTAATGGCATTTGGGGCACATGGGGCGAGAGATCTTCCAAGGTGCCGCAAATTGGATCGTCGCAACCAGCGTCGAAACGCTCAAGGCGGTGGTGTGCTTGGATTGGTGGGTGACCGCTGATCTCAGCCGCGCCGCCGGGTCGAAGGACCCGCTGTTCGATCCGGCGGATGTCCGCTGGACTCGGGTCAGCCCCAAACTGGCCCGGGTTTGGCAGGTCACCGTCGCCATCTGGTTTGGCCCGCTGGCCTTGGCCGGTGTCATCGCCACAGCCATGACCCGGGTCTGGGGCCTGGCCATTCCCACCGCCTTGGTCGCGGCGATCTGGGCTTCGACGGCCTGGCTGGCGCACAGGCGGGCGCACGCCATCGGCTATCTGGAGCGGGAGGCGGACCTCATCATCCGCAAAGGCATCCTGTTCCGATCGCTGAAAATCGTGCCGTACGGGCGCATGCAGTATCTTAACGTCACCGCCGGGCCGTTGGACCGGGCATTTGGCCTGGCCAAACTCCAACTCAACACAGCTGCGGCGTCGCTGACGGCGGCTCTGCCCGGCCTTGAACCGGCTGAGGCGGCCCGTCTGCGCGACCGCCTGGCGGAGCGCGGCAACGCCAGGATGGCCGGCCTGTGAAAACCAGGCCGCGATCAGCCGCTGAGGCCGGACCCGGCGGCGGCTGGACGCGCTTCCATCCGCTGACACCGCTGCTGAAGACCTGGGTGGTGTTCGCCGCCGTCCTCGCCGCCGCCGCCAACGTGCTGTTTGACCTGGTGCCCAGCCTGAGGGACAAGCTGGTGCCCAGCCTGAGGGATGAGTTGCAGGGGGACGGCCAGCAGGACAGCATCGACCCGGCCACTTGGGCGCCGCCCGTCCTTTGGATTGGCGCCGCCGTGGCTGGCGTGCTGGGGCTGGCCTTCGCTTTCTCCTGGGCTTCCTGGCACCGCGCGCGCTTCCGCGTGACAGATGATTCGGTCCAGCTTGCGACGGGCATCGTCTTCCGTCAGCGCCGCCACATCCTCCTCGACCGCGTCCAGGCCGTCGATGTTGTCCGCCCGCTCGTGCCCCGGTTGTTTTCGCTGGTCAAGTTGAAAGTGGAGTCGGCCGGCGGGTTCGGCTCAGCCGTCGAGTTGGCATACCTCAAGCAGCCCGATGCCGTCCACTGGCGTCGCGTAATCCTCTCCCGCGCCGTGGGCGCCCGCCAAGAAGCACCCGAGGCGCCCCCGGCAACAGCGCCCGCCCAGCCAGCGCCCGCCCAAGCGGCGCCCGCCCAACCAGCGGACTCAGCAACGGCACCCGCCCAGGCAACGCTGGTGGGCGAGGCCGCAGCCGCCCCCCAGCCAGCGCCCGCAATGGTCCCATTGAAATCGACCGAGACCCAGCTCGGAGAGCTGCTGGGCGACCCGGACGCAAACGTGCCAGAGCTGTTCGCCATCCCGACCGCCCGGGTGATCGGGTCGCTGGCGCTCTCGCTCGGCTTGGGCCTGGTCTTGCCGCTGGCGGCGCTGGCGCTGGTGATCTACCTGGCCAGCGACGGCGAGTTCGCCTTTGCGATCCTCTTGCCGGCCGTGCTGGGCCTGGGACCAGCCGTGTGGAACCGGCTGGTCAGCGACTTCGGGTTCAGCGCCAAGCTGACCGAGCGCGGCCTGACCATCAGCCACGGCCTGACCACCCGCACCTCGCAAACAATCCCGCCTGGCCACATCCTCGCCCTGTCGCTGACCCAAGGTCCCCTTTGGCGGGGTCTTGGCTGGTGGCGGGTGCGCATGAACGTGGCCGGCTATGGCCTGGAAGTGGGAACTGCGGTCAGGACGCTGCTGGTGCCGGTGGCGGGCGTGGAAACAGTCCGCCGGGCGATTTGGGCTGTCGCGCCCGGCCTGGCCCAACCGGGCGCCTGGGAGGCGGTGGCGGCGGCGATGGTCCAATCCGGCCCCACGCCCGGCTTCGTCTCAGCGCCCAAGCGCTCGCGCCGGCTCGACCCGCTGCGCTGGCGCCGCAACGCCTACACCTCGACCGACGAGGCCTTGGTGCTGAGGGCGGGGGGCCTGCTGTGGCGCTTCGTCGTCATCGTGCCGCATGGCCGCATCCAGGCCGTCGAACTCAGACAAGGCCCCCTAGAACGCCGCCTCAGGCTGGCTGACGTGCAGTTTCACTCCGCCCTCGGTCCGGTTGAGGCCGCCCTCACCCACCTCGACGCCCAGGACGCCAGCCGCCTCGCGCGCGTCGAGACGGCCCGCCTGCTGGCCGCTATGGACGCCGCCCTGACCGCCCCCAGCCCGGACGCCGGCGCCACCGGCGCCAGCCACCGCCCAAGGTGAGGTAGGATGCTGGGGCTGCTGGGACGTCATCGGGCATCTGACGAAGACGGCCCAAGCGGACGCAACTACCCTCCTGCCGCGGAAGGTCCGCGGCCGTTCTAGACCGAAGGAGGTGGGTGACTGCATGCGTCCTTACGAGATCATGATCATTTTTGACCCGGAGCTTGAGGAGGCGAAGGTCGGCCCCACGCTGGACCGGTTCCTCAAAATCGTCACCGACGCCGATGGCGCCGTGGCCAAGCGCGACATCTGGGGCAAGCGCCGGCTCGCCTACGACATCCTCAAGCGCTCCGAAGGCATCTACGCCGTGGTTGACTTCACAGCCACGCCGGAGGCCGCCAAAGAGCTCGACCGCGTCTTGAACCTGTCTGACACGGTGCTGCGGACCAAGCTGCTGCGGGTCGAGCCGTCGGCCGCCACCCGCGCCCCAGAGCCAGTCGCGGCGGAGGCCTGACATGGCCGGCGACACCATCATCACAGTTGTCGGCAACCTGACCGGCGACCCGGAGCTTCGATTCACCGCCAACGGCGCCACGCCGGTGGCCAATTTCACAGTCGCCTCGACGCCGCGCACCTTCGACCGCTCCAGCGGCGAGTGGAAAGACGGCGAGCCGCTGTTCCTGCGCTGCTCGATTTGGCGCGAGGCGGCGGAAAACGTGGCTGAATCGCTGACCAAGGGCATGCGCGTGATTGTCCAGGGCCGCCTGACGCAGCGCTCCTACGACACCCGCGAGGGCGAGCGCCGCACCGTCGTCGAGTTGCAAGTCGACGAGGTCGGCCCGTCCCTGCGCTACGCCACCGCCCAGGTCACGCGCAATCCTCGGGGCGGCGGTTACGGTGGCGGACAAGGCAGTTACAATAACCAGCCCGATGCCGCTTGGTCACCTCCCGGCACCGGCCCGGCTTATGGCGGTGGCCAGGCAGACCAGGCGGGTTACGGCCGTCCGCCAGCCCAAGCCGCCGGCGGCGGCCGCGGCGGGCCGGCCCAATATGGCGGTCCGGTGGCGCCAGCCGGCGGTCCGCCCGCCCAGGGCGGGAACTACCAGTCCGGCCCCGGCGAAGACCCCTGGACTCAGCCCGGCGTGACCGGCAACGCCCAAGACGACCCACCGTTCTAGGGGCGTGGCGAACAACCACGCTCCGGCCGTGTTGACTTGGCCAGCGCTAGGCGCTGACCTAAGGAGACGCGGAAAGCAAACACTGTATGGGCCTGGGAATCCGGTTTATTGACCGGATTCCCAGACCGGCCCCGGGCCAGCCCACCACGCCGCCAGACCTATTTCAGCTAGCCAACTGCAAAGGAATGACCAATGGCCAAGCCGCCGATGCGCAAGCCAAGCAAGAAGAAAATCAATCCGGTGCGCCTCAGCGCCCAAGGCGAGATCGACTACAAAGATGTCGCGCTGTTGCGCAAGTTTGTCTCAGATCGGGGCAAGATCCGCGCCCGCCGGGTGACCGGCCTGTCTGTCCAGGAGCAGAGGGCCGTCGCCCGGGCGGTCAAGAACGCCCGCGAGATGGCTTTGCTGCCTTACTCGAGTTCGGGCCGCTGAGGCGGACCGGGGCACTCGGAAGGAATAGGAGCAAACAATGGCAAAGATCATCTTGACCCACAGCGTCGCCAATCTGGGCGAACCGGGCGACATTGTGGAAGTGAAAGGCGGCTACGCCCGCAACTACCTGCTTCCCCGCAAACTGGCAACGCGCTGGACCAAGGGAGCGGAGAAGCAAATCGCCACCATGCGCCGGGCGACCAAGGCGCGCGAACTGGCCTCGGTCGAGGACGCCTTGGCGGTGGCTGACAAACTGCGTCAGACCGCCGTCCAGGTGCCGGTCCGGGCTGGGGCGGGCGGCCGGCTGTTCGGCACTGTCACGACGGCCGATATCGCCGCCGCCGTCAAGACCGCGACCGGTCTTGACCTGGATAAACGCAAGATCGACTTGCCCGAGCGGATCAAGACCACCGGGGATTACACGGTTCAAGCCCGCCTCCATGACTCGGTCGCGGCGCAAGTCAACATCGTTGTGGTGGCCGTCTGACGGAACTCGGGCCAGGGCCTGGACTGGGTCTGCTTGTGCCCGCTCCAGCAACTCTGGCCCGGCCGGCCACGATTCGTCGGGGTCTTCGGCGAGGGCGGCGCGGGCGACTTGCGGGCATGATGCCGAGGGCGGCTGCGCCGCCCTCGGCCGCTTATTCGTTCCCCAAAGGCGCGAGTCCGGCGACTGCCTTCCCGTCGTTTTGAGGCGGTGCCTGCTGTTCCTTCATCACGTTGTCCTGTCTGGAAAGCGGCCGGCGACTTGCGGTAGCGCACTCAAAGGTTTGCCGTGACATCGCACCCGTCTCCTGTGGTGCCTTGCCCGCGGGGGGGTGGGGGGTTATCTTTTCGAGGCATGGCAAAGAAGCGCGGCACCCCCCGCCCTGAAGGGGAAAACACAGAAGTTTCCAGACGAGTATTCTTAGGCGGCGCGGCAGCTGTGGGCGGCACAGCGGCTTTGGCCGGGATTTCCGCTTGCAGCCCAAGTTCAAACGAAGAAGAAGTGGGCGGCGGGACAAGCCCGTCGGGCAGTGCGCCCGGCGCAGACACGGTGCTCACAGCGGACTCCCTAGACTTGAAGTGGAGCTTCGAGATTCCAGTCGACCCGGTGCCGGATGACCAGATCGCGGAGACCATCAGCGCCGACATCATTGTGGTGGGCGCTGGCCTATCCGCTCTTTGCACCGCCGTGTCCGCACAAGAACAGGGTGCCGATGTCCGGGTCTTCGCAAGCAGTACCAAACCAGTCGGGCGTGGGGGCTCCAACACCGGGATCGGTACAAAGTACCAAAAAGAAGTCGGCATCGAGATCGACAAAGACTCCCCCGAATGCGACCGGCTGTTTAAAATCCAGAACATCTGCGGCGGCTACCTCCAGAACCAGAAGCTGTGGACCAAGTGGCGTAACAACAGCGCCGAGTCGATGGACTGGATGATAGACATCATGGCCGCGAAAGGCCTCACACCCTTGATGGAGAGGGGCTATTACGACCCTGACGGCGTTCTCGACGCCCCTCAGACCTCGCACAACTTCTATAACGCGGACGGTGAGGGCGGAGAACTATTCGGGGCACCGATGATGGCTCAGGCCTACGCCGACACGTTCGCCGAACGTGGCGGCACAATCGATTTCAACACTAGGGCTATCTATCTGATCCGCGGCGGCGAGCCCAATGGCCAATCCGGCAGAGTGGAAGCGGTGGTAGCCCAAAGGGAAGACGGCAGCTACGTCAAGTACGTGGCCAATCGGGCCATCGTCCTAGCCACTGGCGACTTCTCGGTCAACCGCGACATGATGGCCAGATACGCCCCGTGGACGTACGAAAATTACAAGGACATCATCACCTGGGATCGCGAGGAGAAACCTGACTGGGACGCGGGCCTCAACTACACCGGCCTCTACCCTGGCGACGGACACAAGATGGGGCTGTGGATCGGAGCCGCCTGGCAAAGGAACCCGGTCACCCCGATCATCAACTGTGGCGTCCCCTCCGTGGACTTCTTGCAGGGCAATGGCTGGTTGATCAACCTTGACGAGACCGGCCACCGCTTCCAGCGCGAAACAACCAACTTTGGATACGGCGGTCTGGCGCTGCTCAACCTGACGAATAAGTTTGCTTTCACCGTTTGGGACAGCGCCTTGGCCTACACCAAGACGGAGTGGGCCGGGTTTATGGGAGTGCTAACTCCCGACGAACAGATCGAAGCGTGGAAGGCTGCCGCTGACGCCCCACCCGAGTCCAGTTCAATGGGAGCACCGCTGGCGGACCCGAAGAAGATCAGGTTCTCGGCGG
Organism: Bifidobacteriaceae bacterium; assembly: GCA_031278675.1. Lineage (GTDB taxonomy): Bacteria > Actinomycetota > Actinomycetes > Actinomycetales > WQXJ01 > JAIRTF01. The sequence goes on along the minus strand of JAITJY010000407.1, from coordinate 871 downwards.
ACACGATTGACGACCTGCTCCAGCAACTCAAGGAAGTTCACCCCAACGTAGACATCGAAGCAGCCAAGGAATCCATTGCCAAGTACAGCCAATACGCCAAACAGGGCAACGATGAAGAATTCCATGTGAAGGCCTCAGTGCTCTACCCAATTGAGACACCGCCTTTCTTCGCCGCCTGCACGTCTTTCGCTAACGGCTCCTCGACCTTCCTGACGGTCTGCGGGGGGCTTCGCACCAACGAGAACATGCAAGTCTGCACGGAGGATGACAGCCCGATTGAGGGCCTCTACAACACCGGAATCATGACCGGCGACTTTTACGCGATGCAATACAACTTCGTGTTCCCGGGCCAGAACCTAGGTGGCCTCCACTGCACGCTCTCCTACCTCCTGGGCCGCGATCTAGCGAAGTTGTAGCGAGCGTCTAATCGAGGCGAAGGAGAGATAGGTCCCGCCGCGGGATCCGCAGGCTGGCTTGCAGCCCAGCCTCCGGATTCTGCGGCGGTGCCTTGATGGCGGGAGCTTCCGCGACAGGTCGCCCCAGCTAGCTCTTGGCCGAGCCGGCGTTCCTGCTCGGCCAACCCTGCGGCACACTTCAACTCCTCGCCGGGCCGCGCCTGCGCGGGTGGCAACGGCGCCGGTGTCCAGCGGGACGGCCTCGCCGCCTTCTGATTTGGTGCCTGCCCGTGGGTTGGGGTAAGCTACCAAGGTTGCGCCGGAGACGGCGCGGCCCAGAACGGCCCTTCGGGGCCTGGTTTGTGGTTTGGTATCTCAACAGTGCGCTTGTGTTTTTGGTTGGTTTTTGGTGGTGTTTTTTGGCGCTGGCTGGTTGTTTTTTTGGCTGGTTGGTGTTGTTTGTTTTGTTTGGAGAG
>JAITJY010000302.1 GCA_031278675.1 Bifidobacteriaceae bacterium | reverse complement strand
TCAGGCATCTGGCTGCCTTGGTTCCGTTGGTTGTGACCGGGGTAGGGATGTTTATCGGGTTTGCGGCCACCGCAGGGCAGCGCACTATGAGCAGCGCCGAGTTTGTTGCGGTTTATGCGGAGTTGCGTCACCCCCACCACCTGGTGCCAAGCTCTTGGGATTGGGGTCAGATCGGTTGGTTCGCGTTGTGGGCCGTGGTAGCTGCCGGCTTGGTGGTTGTTAGTGTGCCGCGCAGCGAGCGGGTGGTGGCGGTGCGGCGTTGGACGGTACCCGTTGCGGTACTTGGCGGGATCGGCGGTTTGGTGCTGGTCGCAAACTATCTGTTGATCGAGGTCTATCCGGTGCGGTTGGTAGCCCAACTCTATCCGGAGCGGTATTTCGGGATGTTCCGGTTGTGTCTGTATGTCGCGTTGGCGGCTGGGGTGGCGGCGTTGGCGCGCCGGGGTCGGCGGGGCAGGGTGTTGGCGGTGGCATTGCCGGTTGGGTTGGTGGTGTGGGAATGGGTGCGTCAAAGACTGTTCGCCACCTCAGCGCCACCCATTGAGGACCTAGCGGTGCCGCTGGTGGTCGCGTGTGTCGGCATCCTCGCCGGCCTCGCGGTGCGCCGCCAAGCACGCCGGGTCCTGGCCGGGGTCTTGGTGGCGGCCTGCCTGGCCGGAATAGCATTCGGCGTCGTCCCTGCGGTAGATCAGGCCAACGCCGTCCGCGCCCGGGCGGGTGTGCCCCCGCCCTACCTGGTCACCGGCCGGGAGGCGGCGGGGTTGGCGGCCGCAGTGCCGTCTGACGCCATGTTCCTCGCGGACCCGAACAACCAGCTGTTCGACACGCTCCACCTGATGGGGCAACGCTCGTCGGCCAGTTCCTGGAAACTTGTGCCCATCAGCGACACAGGCCTGAGCCAATGGCTAGCACGCCTCGAACGCCTTGGCCTGGTGCGCGCCACCGGCCAAGGCTACGCCTGGACCGGCCGCCGCTACGAAGACATCCCCATAGAAGACCTCATTGCTGCAGCCCGCGAATTCGGCGCCTCATACCTCGTCACCACCGCCCGCGCCGCCCAACGCTACCGCTCCTCACCCCAACTAGAAGACCTCGGCCAAACCGGACGATTCGCCTACTTCCACATCTCCGGGTAGTGGGCGCTCGCGTCTGATCTGTGCGATTCGCGCGCAGTCGCGGGTGGTGGCTGGCAAGCCGGAGGTCTGGCCGCGCCCCGGAGCTAACGGCCTGGCCGGGGCGCGGCCGGGGCGCGGCCGGGTGCCGGGGCGCGCCCGGTAGGACGCTAGCCCGACTACGTGGCAGAAACCTTTGCGCCTGAGCCGAGTTTCGGCTACCTAGTGGGTCTAGAACGGGACGGCCGCGAGTAGCTCAAGATTGGCCAGCGAATACACCGATACACCCTGATACCAGCAAACGTACAGGTTCTCACCAACCCTGATCCCGCGAACCCCAGACCCGCCGTAGGGCCCGTAATAGCCGAACTCATTGACGTTCGCACCCATCACCACGCGCAGCTCCCCTTCCGCTTCAAATCCGTCCGGGCCGTAACTGAACAACAGGTAGCTGGTTGTGCCCACATTTAAGTTCTCGGCAGCAAACCCGATCAGATTCCGTTCCGAATCGATCCAATAGGCGCGGTGGTTGGCGAGGTCCGCAGACCAATATTCGATCGGTAATGCGTCAAGTTCGGCGACCTGATCCAAATCCGCGATATCGAACATCGATAGCTTCATATATCCGGTCATCTCGCCCGTCTCGGTGCCATCCAGCCCCACACCCAACAGCCGATCCTCGGCCCAGGGGTGAAGGTAACTAGAAAACCCGGGAATTTTCAGTTCACTGCGCACCACAGGCGCAGCGGGGTCCCCCAGATCCAAGGCGAATAAAGGATCAACTTGTTTGAAAGTCACCACATAACCGAATTCCCCCAGGAAACGGACCGATTCGACGTCTTCATCACGCACCAGCGGATCAATCAGCCCAACCCGCTGTAACGCCAAATCCAAAACTTCCAACCGCACCACTGATTCGCTGACCTGACCCCAATCCTCAAGCTGGCCGGACGCCACGCCGGTAATGACGACCCGCAAATGGGAGTCATATTCGTCGAGCGCGAATTGACCCCACAGCGACCCGGCAAGCCGCGTTTGGGCAGCGAGCGTGAGGCCCCCATCCGCGAGGGTAACCCGAGCCAGATCCGTCACCGCCGAACCAGTATCATCCCAGGTCAGACCCGCTAAATAAAGGTTGTCCGAGTTCAAGTAGACCGTGTTGGCCCCACCCAGCACGGCGATCTCTGCGGTCAGTTCCTGCGTCCGCAGGTCAACGGCGCTCGCCACGGCGTAGCTCGCCTCCGCCAGGTCCGGCAGCACGGTAACGCTTGCGGCACCGACCGGCCGCAGCCCGTCACCGGTGTCCACCAACGGGACAAAAGTGGCCGGCCGCGCCGGATCAATTTCCGCGCCGTAGCCCAGCGTGTAGTCCGTGACCAGGTACAACGTGCCGTCCACCAGCCGCGCCGCCGTATAGTACCCGCTCAGCGCGAACGTCCCCAGCGCCCGTGGAGCGCCCGGATCAGACACGTCGAACAGCAGCGTCAGCGTCAGTTCCGCCCCATGCCCGATGCCGTCCGGCACCTCCACCTCCCCCTCGCCCGGGGTTTGACTCACTTCCACGCTCGGTTCGGCGCCCGGTTCCGCGCCCGGTTCGGCGCTCGGTTCGGCGCCGGGCTCGGCGGGCTCTTCGCTGCGTCGGCCAGCTTCGCTGTCCGGTTCGTCGGTCCCGTCGTTGGGAGCTTGACTGGCTTGGTCCGGCCCGTCAGCGCCATCGTCGGCGTCAAGTCCGTCCTCAATTGACCTGCTCCCCACGATGTCATCCGTAGTGACGTATGGGTAGGAGTAATCCATCCCGCCGCGCTGCACAAAAACGGCAAGCACGGCATCGGACACCATAATGTCCCCAATCTGGGCCATCTCCTGGTAGCCGCCGTAATCGCTGTCCTCGGCGGCGGGCAGATGCTGTTCGACCCAACTGGCCACCGGACCCATAATGTCGATGGTTGCGGCCGTGCGGGTGCCAGCGCCATCGGGCGTGACCACTGCGATCTGGTCGGCTTGGGCAATGTAGATGGCCCGACCGTCGGTCTTCACCACATCGCCCTCGTCGATGCCTGCCACCTGGGTGTTCGTCTCCGAGAACGAACCAGCTTCGGCCGGCGCCGCGCGAGCGGCCATCTCGCTGCCGGAGTCCTCGACCATCTGCAGCTGAACACCCCCGGCATCAGACGCTCCGCCGAAGATGCCCAGCAAATCATCTAGCCAACTCCCCCCGGGGGATTCGGCGGCGGCCCGCTGACTCTCCAGCAGTGGCGCGAGCGCCTCGTAGGCCTCCCGGTAGTCACCGGCGGCCTTACCTGACGCACTCGCCTGGGCGTTGGCCCGGCGCGCTGCTGCCTCACCGACCCTGTCCTGGAACCAAGGCGTCAGCGGCAGGATCGCCACGGCCCCCAGCGCCACCGCACAAACGGTACCCACGGCGGCAAACAACCTTGCCCGACTCCGTCTGCTACGCCCGGTCCGCCCGGGGCGCCGCAGCGAGCGCTCCACCATGTGATGTGTCGCATCGCTGGTGCCATCCTCGCGGGCCAAGGCCTCGCGCAGGGCGCGGCGAGCCTCCTCGTCCGGGACCATTTGTTCCGACATGTCGCGGAAAATTTCTTTACTCATCGAAGACATCTCCTTGGAGTTGTTCGCGCATCATGGTGCGCCCCCGTGATAACCGCATCTTGACCGCTCCGACCTCGAGTCCCAGGACGCGCCCAATTCGGGCGGCCGGCCAATCCTCGAAATAGAACAAGAACAGAACCGTCCGGTAGGACTCAGGCAGTTGACTGAGTGCCCAAAACACCGCTTGTTGCAGTTCCGTGCGGAACTGGAAACGCGCCGGGAGTGCGCCAGCGTGCTCCGGCGCCAACGGCACAACCCGGGTCCGCCAGGAAGACCCAGCCACTTGGCGCGCACAGTTCAACGCTGTGGTGATGAGCCAAGCTTTAAGGTGTTCCTCATCGGCGCAGGCCGGACGCTTGCGGTGATAGGTCAGGAAAACGTTTTGATAGACGTCATCGGCGTCGCTGCGGCACGCCGTGTGCGTCAGCGCTATCCGGTAGACCAGGCCCTCGTAGCGGCTGAGCACTGCGGCGGTCTCCAGATCGGGGCCCGGTAGTGGCGGCCCCTCCCCGGTTTCCTCTAACCCGCTGGGTACCACGGTCGCTTCCGGAACGTTGGCGGTCATCGACGTCTCCTGTCCCAAAGGTGATGCGGTGAGCGGTGCCCCTTTTGGGCTCCGCCTACCGTTAACTCCGTTTTGACTGGCCCAAAGTAACACCGATCCGACCCGAATCGGATGGTCTTGGGGATTGGGGCGGGGCGCGGGCTGGGCTGTGGGCTGGATAGGGGTTGGGGCGGGCGCAGCGGAATGTGTTGAGCGGCCGGTCGCGGCCGCCCCGGACGCGACCGGCCTTGCCAGCGGGGAATACCCCTATCCGCGCTGGCCATTGGCGGGCGCTGAAAGGCCCGCTTAGACAGGCTACCCCCGGGGCGCCGCTGCGGGCAATGGCTCACCCACGGCAACTACCTATTGTGACGTTTAGTCCCCGATTGATGCGTCCGGCTTGAGGAGTCCGGGACGGGATTAGCTACCCACCCGCCTGTGCCGTCGCCGTGAGGGGGGAAAGTAGGACCGGACATGACGCCCAGCGCAACGCCCTGACCTGCGCAGACGCGTCGCTTTCGCGTTAGCCTCCCAGCCCGGTGCCCGGACGCCGCGATGGCAGAAAGTGGGATCGGACATAACGCTGAGGCCGACCCTCTGGCCGGCGCAAACGGTTCACTTTCGGATTAGTGAGGTGGGGGTCGGGCCTGGCCAAGGGACCGGATTCCCGGCCTCGCGGGCGCTTAGGGAAATCCCGGACCGCAGCGAACCAGCTCTTGTGGGGTGTCTTAGGCGCCTTAGATGCCTTCGCGGTCTTAGACGTCTTGGGGATCTTGGGGATCTTGGAAGTCTTAGATGTCTTCGATGCTGATCTGGTCGAGCCGGACACCGGCCGCGTGGGCCGCCCATTCCTGAAGTTCTTCCGTGATAACGAACCGGGGGAAGGTCCAGCCGTCGTCCATTTGGTCTTCCCAGGGGACTGGGCCGGGGGTCGGGCCGTGATATTGGATGATCTGCTCGCCGACCCGTTGCGCGTCAGCCCCTTCATAAACCTCGGGGCGTCCAGGGACGTTGACGGTCAACCGAATCATGCCTATTCCTTTCCATTGGCGCCGCCAAGGCTCTCATCTGGGCGCATCGCATGGCGCGCGGCGCCATGCCGCACGCCTCGAACCCCCATCCGCGAGACCTCTTACCCGCCCACCCTAGCGTGTCGACGCTGGTCGCAGCCACCGCCAAGCCGGTGAAGTTGCACTCGACACCGCATCGCGTAGCGCGCCGGGCTAACCAGGCAGCTTCAAGGCGAGTGCTGCGCGGGTTTACAGGCCCGCAGCCGTGGTCAGGCCTGCCGCTATTGCCATGTCCATGTCGAGGTATTGGTAGCGGCCGAGCCGGCCGCCGAACACCACATTGGGCTCGGCCTTGGCGGCCTCGCGATAGCGTTCCAAACGGGCGCGGTCTTGCGGGGTGGCGACCGGATAATAGGGCTCGTCGCCCATAGCTGCCAGACGCGAGAATTCCCGCGCTATTACAGTACGATCCGCAGGATAGTCACGTTCCGGATGGAAGTGCTTGAATTCGATAATCCTGGTCCAGGGTTGTGCCAGATCGGCGTAGTTCATTACCGGACAGCCCTGAAAATCACCCGTTGCCGGATGATCCCAAACAAAGTCCAAAGTCCGCCAACCCAGTTCCCCGCAAACATAGTCAAAATAGCGGTCGATCGGGCCAGTGAACACCACCGGCACCTGCCCAACACAATTAGCCTTGGTGTAAAGACCGCCGTCAGGGGTATCAGCCAAGAAGTCCTCCCCCAGGCGGACCTCAATCTGCGGGTGATCCGCCAACTTCTCCCACAGGGCCGCATAGCCGTCGACCGGCAACCCCTGATATGGATCAGAAAAGTACCGCGCGTCATAGTTGTAACGCACCGGGAGCCGACTGATCACCGCGCCCGGCAACAGTTCCGGGGCAACCTGCCACTGCTTCGCGGTGTATTCCCTGATGAACGCCTCATACAAAGGCCGGCCAATCATCCCGACAGCCTTGACGTCCAGCGACTCGCCCCCGTCCGCCAACGCGGCGGCGGGGCTGGAGTCAGATGCGGCGCCGGCGCTAGAGGGCGGGGCAGGACCCGGGCTGGCGGGCGTCGCCGGAGCGGAGGAGGAGGGAGAGAGCGATTCCTGGCCGGAGTTCGCTGGGGACGCGGGGCTGGGGCCAGGAGGAACGACATCGGACGCGGGCCCGGGGCCAGGAGAAACGACATCGGACGCGGGCCCGGGGTCAGGAGGAACGACATCGGACGCGGGCCCGGGGCCGGGAGGAACGGCATCGGCGGCGGGGCTGGGGCTGAGAGGGACGGCATCGGGCGCGGGGGAGGAAGCTTGGCTGCGGATCAAAGCGCGGGCCTCGTCGGGGCTAAGCGCCGTCCGGAAGAACTGGTTGATGGTCCCTAAGTTTACGGGCAGTGGAAATACTTCACCCGAGTGGACAGTAAACACCCTGTGGAGGTATGGCGTCCACCCGGTAAAGCGCCCAAGGAACCCCCATACCCGCTGGTTAGAGGTGTGAAAAATATGTGCACCATACCGGTGGACCTCGATACCGGTAGTTTCGTCGGGCTCGCTGAACGCATTCCCACCGACGTGCGCACGCCGCTCCACCAGGGCGACGCGCCGGCCCTGCTCGGCCATCACGCGGGCCACCGTCAACCCGAAGGGCCCGGCTCCCACCACAACCAGGTCAGTCACCGGCCACCTCCAACGGCAGCGGGACCTCGCCGATCCGATAAGCCTCCAGCACTTCTTCAACCGGTCCGTCCATCACCAATTCACCTTTCTCCAGCCACAAAGCCCTTTCGCACATGGTCTGGATTGCCCTGGCAGAATGCGATACCAAGAACACCGTACCAGCCTGTTCCTGGACCTCCATAATCTTATCGCGCGAGCGGCGCTGAAATTCGACATCGCCGGTCGACAGCGCCTCATCAATCATCAAAATATCGGGAACTTTCGCGGTCGATATAGCAAACCGCAAGCGCGAAGCCATCCCCGAAGAATAGGCATTCATCGGCAACCGCACAAAATCGCCAATCCCGGAGAACTCAACAATCGAATCGAACTTCTCGCGCACCTCGCCCTTGGTCAGCCCCAGCGCCAACCCGCCCAGCATGATGTTCCGGTCCCCCGTCAGCGCCGTCAGCAGCGCCGCATTGACCCCCAGCAGCGCGCATTGCCCGCGCGCGTAGACCGCCCCATCCGAATACGGCATCAGACCGGCGATAGCGCGCAGCAGCGTCGATTTGCCCGCCCCGTTCCTGCCGACGATGCCGATCGATTCGCCTTCGTAGACCACGAACGAAACGCCTCGCACCGCATGGATCTCGCTGACTGCGCCCACCGACGCGGTGGCCCTCTCGAAGATCCGCCGGTAGAGCGACGGCTTGTACCCGGTCGAGGCGCCCAGGCGCTTGCCGCCGAACACGCGGTAGCTCACGTGAACGTGATCGACAACCATGGTGGGATCCCCCAGCGCGCGCTTGGCGACCGGCGCCCCGCCGGCCCCGCCAGCCCCGCCAGCCCCACCAGCCCCACCAGCCCCACCAGCCCCGCCAGCCCCGTCAGCCCCGGCCTCACCAACCCCCGGGCCTCCCCGCGCCGCGCCCGCCGCCCGGCCCGCCACCTCGGCGAAGACGGCCTCGTCGACGGAGAAGTCGACATCGTCAATCCCGGCCATAACGTGCCTCCGCCAACCAGAAGAAGATGTAGCCGCTGACCAACGTCACCATTGAATAGGCCAGACCCAGGCCCCAAGCACCCCACCCGGCCTGGATTTCAGGCAGGATGGCGGAGCGGGCCAGCGTGAGATACAAAGCGAAAGGTTCGTAGATCGCGACCTGGCCCAACAGGCCGAAACCGGAGGCCAGGACCTCCAACGAAAAGAACACACCGGCAACATAGCGGGCCATCTGGGTCAGGATGGGGACCAGGTTCCCAAGGTCGGGTGTGGCGCTCACAATGCGCGCCAAGAAGAACCCGCAGCCCAGCACAAACGCATAAATCAGCAACAGAGCGGGGATCAGGGCCAGCCAGGACCACGTCGGCGTATGCCCTTTGACCAGCACAATCACAATCATGATGACCATTGCGGGCCACATCATGATCATCTCGGTCAAAGTCACCGAGATCGGCAGCACTGCCCTCGGGAACTCCAGGGCACGCACCAATTTGATCTTCGAAGCGATGGCCCGGCCGCCGTTGTTCAGACCCGAAGCGATGAACTCGAACAGGAATGTACCGATCACCAGGTAGGACAGGAAATCGTCGATCCCTTGGCGCGTTCCGGTGATCAGTATCCCGAAGATCAAGTAGAACACTCCGACCTGCAACAGCGGCTTCAGCACGCCCCAAAGTTGTCCCAGGTAAGAGCCCTGATTCTTGCCGTAGGCATCCGACGTAGCAAGCACCCAAGTAAAGTCGCGCCGGCGCCACAGCGAAACCGTGTATGGCCCGAGCCGTGGCCGCGCCCCCAGCTTGCGCAGACCATGGCGCGAGGCAAGAGCGGCGGCCGCAGCGGAAGACAGCGGGACCGGCCGCGACGGTAACTGCATTGGTAGTCAGGGGCGCGGTGCTCCGTGGAGCCCGTTTCCCCATCCCCCTTTCAATCCGTGCGTGCGGTTTTCCCGCACACGGCTTACAGATGA
>JAITJY010000296.1 GCA_031278675.1 Bifidobacteriaceae bacterium | reverse complement strand
TCATCTGTAAGCCGTGTGCGGGAAAACCGCACGCACGGATTGAAAGGGGGATGGGGAAACGGGCTCCACGGAGCACCGCGCCCCTGACTACCAATGCGTCTTGTCGTGACTGGAGGGGCCGGCTTTATCGGTTCGAACTTTGTGCACCAAGTGGTCGAGGGAACCGATCATGATGTGGTGGTAATCGACCGGCTGACCTATGCGGGAAACATCGCGTCGCTGGCCGGCTTGCCGGCCAGCCGGTTCCGTCTGGTGCAGGGTGATATTTGTGACGCGGCCCTAATGGACGCTTTGGTGGCTGACTGCGATGCGGTGGTCCACTTCGCGGCCGAGTCCCACAACGACAACTCGATTGGCGATCCAGGCCCGTTTATCCAAACGAACCTGGTTGGAACATTCCAGGTATTAGAAGCGGTGCGGCGCCACAGCAAGCGTTTGCATCATGTGTCCACCGACGAGGTCTACGGCGACCTAGCTCTGGATGATCCTGCCAAGTTCACCCCCGACACTCCTTATAACCCGTCCAGCCCATATAGTGCGTCGAAGGCTGGTTCCAACATGCTGGTGCGTGCCTGGGTGCGGACCTACGGCCTGAATGCGACCATTAGCAACTGCTCAAATAACTATGGGCCACGCCAGCACATTGAAAAGTTCATTCCGCGCCAAATCACCAATGTGCTGGTGGGAAGGCGGCCCAAGCTGTATGGCAGCGGCGCCAATGTCCGCGACTGGCTCCATGTGGAGGATCACAACTTGGCGGTGCTGGCCATCTTGGAGCGGGGGCGGCCAGGCCAGACGTACCTGGTCGGGGCCGATGGCGAGTTGACCAACCGCCAGGTGGTCGAGGCCATCCTACTTGAGATGGGCCAGCCGCCTGACGCCTATGACCTGGTCAGGGACCGCCCTGGGCATGACTTGCGCTACGCCAGCGACTGGAGCAAACTCCGGGAAGAACTCGGTTGGCGCCCCATTTACCGTGATTTCCGCCAGGGGCTGCGTGCCACCATCGACTGGTATCGCAGTAACGAGGCCTGGTGGCGTCCCCAAAAAGCCGCTGTTGAAGCGAAATACGAGGCTAGCGCTCAATAGGGCGCACCTGGCCGGCGCCGGCCCGGTGCCCCGCCCGCACTGGGCTCGGCGCGCCGCCCCGGGGACTCATTAGAGCTAACCTGGACGGATGGTTCCCAAGAAGAACAGCGGGACGGACGAATACCGCACCGGGCCGTTTTTGTACAGAGGCGATCAGGTGCCGTCGCAGACGGAGGACCAAGCTTTCCTGACTGAGCCGACCGGGCCGGAGGATTCCACTTGGAAGCATTCCGACCCGTGGCGGGTGATGCGTATCCAAGCGGAATTGGTGGCGGCCTTCGACGCCCTGGACGGGATTGGGCCAGCAATTTCGGTGTTTGGCTCAGCCCGCGCTAAACCAGATAATTCCGCCTATGAGGCAGCCCGCGAGTTGGGGCGGCTGCTGGCCGCCGAGGGCTACGGTGTCATAACGGGCGGGGGACCGGGCATGATGGAGGCCGCCAATCGCGGCGCGCATGAGGCGGGTGGCCTGTCGATTGGGCTGGGGATTGAGTTGCCGAGAGAGCAAGGGCTCAATCCTTGGGTGGATCTGGGTGTTGATTTCCGGTACTTCTTTGCCCGCAAAGTCATGTTCGTCAAGTACGCTTCCGGGTTTGTCGCTTTCCCCGGCGGGCTGGGCACGCTGGACGAATTATTCGAATCCTTGACGCTGGTGCAGACCGATAAGATCAGCGGTTTCCCGATTGTGTTGATGGGCCGGGAGTATTGGTCGGGTCTGACCAGTTGGTTGCGCGAGACGGTGGTGGCGCAAGGAGCGATGAGCGCCGGCGACCTCGACTTGTTCAGCGTGGTGGACACCCCGGCGGACGCCCTAGCCGTCATCCGGGCTGCCTCGCGCACCCCGCGAAGCGGCGGTATGGGCCGGCGCTAAGCTAGGGGTCATGTCCAGCCTGGTGACCACGGTCATGGCGCTCATTCGAGGCTTTGCCTCGCCGCTGCCGGTCTTGTTGTTGGTCTGTGTTGTGCCGCTGGTCAGGGCCGCCGCGCGGGCCGTCGGCCGGTCTCCGCTCTGGCCGGTCGGCTTGGCTGACCCCCTCGCCCAGCGCGAACTGCGTGCGGTGGAGCACCGGCGCAGCGAAGCGAGACGGGTAGACGCCCTCCGCAACTCGGCCGGGTGACGGCTCCCAGCTACTGATCACGCGCCTACTCGGCAACGCACCGCACCCACGCGGCGAGGTGCGGGGGCGGCCGGGCGGGATCGGGTACCGGGGCCGGCGGAAATTGTTGGCACTAATCTTGCGGATGTTCTCCGTGGCGAGCGGCAGGCGCTGGGTAGAATAGGACCAGCAAATCACACGTCGCTGGAAGGGGAACAACTATGGCTGCGATGAAGCCACGCACAGGAGACGGGCCACTCGAAGTGGTCAAGGAAGGGCGCGGCATAGTCATTCGCGTGCCTCTGGAGGGTGGCGGCAGGTTGGTCGTGGAGTTATCCCCGGCCGAGGCGACGGCGCTGCGGGATGCATTGAGCGCCGCGCTGGGCTAAGGCCGCGCCGGGCGACGCACGTTCGTGGCAAGCAAAGCAGCCGGTTCGCGTGGGCGAACCAAACCAAGTGGCCCGGGGCGCGCTAACGCACCCCAGGTGAGAGTGGCGCGCGGGTCGGTGGCGCAATCGACCATGGTCAAGAGCGCCAACGCCGGCCTGGTGGCGCTCGGCGTGGGAACCGGCCCGGACGGCTTAGAGCCGGGCCAAGGCGCTGCTCAGGCGGGCGCGCGTTACGGTATTGACCTGGCCGCCACTGCGGAGCGGCGGGGTTTCACGGGGGCGAGTGGCACCGCTGCGGTGATCGATTTGCCGGTGTTGCACGGCACCGGACCGCAGTGGCGGGGCCTGGCCCCGGCGATCGCACTGATCGGGGTGGGTGAGGCCAATCCCGCGTCCTACCGCCAGGCCGGGGCGCGGCTCGCGCGCCTGGCGAGGGGCCGCGGCCCGGTGACGGCGGCGCTGGGCGCGAAGTCCCCGGAGCACACCCGCAGCCTGGTCGAGGGTTATCTTCTGGGCGCCTACCAGCCCGAACGCTGGGGTATCGGGGCGGGCGCGCTGGGTGGCCCAAGGGACGATGCCGTCCCTGCCCCGCCGACCACACCCTCCCGCGCCCACCCGGCGAGCCCCGTAGCTGATCAGGGCGCCGGCCAAGTCGGTGACTTGACATTGTTGGGTCCCCATGACCGGGCGGCGGTACAGGTCGGGTGGATCACGGCCCAGGCCGTGATCCTGGCCCGCGATCTGACGAACACGCCGGCCAGCCTGAAGACGCCGGCCTGGTTGGAAGAGCAGGCCAGGAACGGCGCGAAGCGGCGCAACTCGGTTCTGGTCAACTCGTTGGGGCCGGCTGACCTGGACAAACAGGGGCTCAAGGGCATCTTGGCCGTAGGCGCGGGCGCCTGGGTGGGGCCGGCGGCGGATGCGGCGCGCTCGCCCCGGCTGGTCACCGTGACGCACGTGCCTGCGGGCGTCAAGAACCCACCACACCTGGTCATTGTCGGCAAAGGCATCACCTTCGACACTGGGGGTCTGGACCTGAAACGGACCGCAGGGATGGTGTCGATGAAGACGGACATGGCGGGCGCGGCGGCCGGACTGGCGACGGTCCTGGCATTGAGTGATCTGGGCGCGGACATCAAGGTCAGCGCGGTTTTGCCGCTTGCGCAGAACTCGGTTGGGGCGGCCTCTTACCGGCCGGGTGATGTGATCGAGTTGTATGGCGGGACCACGGTGGAGATCGGCGACACGGATGCCGAGGGCAGGGTTGTGCTGGCAGACGCCCTGGGCTGGTCGGCGGCGAACTTGGAACCGACGTGCGTGGTCGACATCGCCACCCTGACCGGTGCTCAAAAGGTGGCGCTGGGAGATGGGATTGGCGCGGTGTTCGCCAACGACGAGGTGTTGGCGGCGCGTTTTGCTGAGGCGGGAGTCAGTGCTGGTGAGGACTGGTGGCGGCTGCCGCTGGCGGACGCGTATGAGCCGGCCCTCGCCACCCCCAACGCGGATGTTGCAACCATTGCGCTGGAGCCGGTCGGCGGCGGCGCGATTACTGCGGCGCTGTTCCTGCGGCGGTTCGCGGCGCCGGATGTGCCCTGGCTGCACCTGGACATTGCCGGTCCGGCGCGGGCCACCACCGGCACGGACGTGGCCCCGGCCGGAGCGACGGGTTTCGGGGTGCGCACATTGCTGCGTCTGGCGCAGCGGCTGGTGTGACCGGCATGGCCAGGGAGGCGCCCGAGTTCGAGGACTTGTGGGTGATAGTCCCGGTCTTCAACGAAGCGCCGGTCTTGGCGGCGGTGATCGCCGAGTTAACCGCAGTCTTTCCGTACATCTGTGTGGTTGATGATTGTTCTACTGACGGCTCGGCTCAAATCGCGGCCGGTTTCGCGAACTGCGGCGTGAGGCTGGTGGCCCACCCGGTCAACTTGGGACAGGGTGCCGCCCTCCAGACCGGGTTCGACTACACGCTGGGTGATCCTTTGATGCAGCGAGTGGTGACGTTCGACGCGGATGGCCAGCATTCAGTGGACGATGCCGTCCGCCTCGCCCGCCGCCTCGGGGCCGGTTGCGACGTGGTACTTGGGTCGCGGTTCCGCGGTGCGCCGCCCGTTTCGATGAGCTGGGCGAAAAGACTGGTGCTAAGACTGGCCGTGGCTTATACGAATTTCAGTGTGCGTCTCAAACTGACCGATACCCATAATGGGTTGCGGGCCATGAACCGGCGCGCGGTCGAGGCCATGAATTTGACTCAGGAAGGCATGGCGCATGCCACTGAAATACTCGAACGGATTCGGCGGGCGGGCCTTAGGTATACCGAAGAGCCGGTCGAAATCCGGTATTCGGAGTATTCCAAGGCGAAGGGCCAGTCCCTGCTGAACTCGATCAATATTCTGGTCGATTTGTTGGTGAAGTGAGGCCGCCGTGGTGATCAAAGCTTTGCTGATAGCAGCCGTTTTGTTGATCGGGGCTGCAGCGATCCGGGGGCAGGGCGCCCGGCGCCAGGCGTTGCGGCGGATCGGCTTGGTGGCGTTTGCGGGGTTCGCCGTGGTGTCGATTCTCCAACCCGACCTGCTGACCGCCGCAGCACGCTTGCTCAACGTGGGGCGCGGCGCTGACCTGCTGCTTTATGCGTTGATCGTGGTGTTTTTGGCCTATGTGGCGACACGCCATGTGCGCGATGCCCGCATGGCGGACAAGATCACGGCCCTCGCCCGCCAGGTCGCCTTGAACCAGGCGCCCCCGCCCCGCGCGGTGGACCGGGCGGGCGGCGATGGCGGTGGCGGGGGGACAGGACCGGGCGCGGGCGGCGATCCGGGTGGCGGCAAGCGGGCCACCCGGCGCTTGGATGGTGGAGACGCCGGGTGGCCCTGGCGCGTGAGGTGGCACGCGCACCTCACGACGGTAAGCCCCCGGTGGCCGGTTTGTCGAGTCGAAGGGGGTGTCGCCCGCACGTGTCGCTTGTCCATGTCGGTTGTCCGCGTCGCTTGTCCGCGTCGTGTTTGCGCGTGGCGCCTGCGCCGTCACCACTTTTCTGACGCCAACTCGGGCCGGCCCCCGCGCCCTCGTCCGCCGGCCGCGGGCGTTGGGCGGCGAGAAACGGTCCTGGGACGGCTCCCGCGAAGACACGACTCAACCGCTGGCCACTTCCGGCGTCCGGCCGCCCACCCGCCGTCGCGCCACCGGCCACCGT
>JAITJY010000244.1 GCA_031278675.1 Bifidobacteriaceae bacterium | reverse complement strand
GCTGCTGAGTGAGGTGTTCGCGCTGCGTGAGACGTTCGAGTGGCGCGGTCTGGGTTTTATCGACAGTTCTGGTTACAGGATTGGTGACGGTTTCGCCCATTTTGACGCCGAACTGCGTTTCGACATGCCTGGTGTGCGGGTCGGCGATCCACCGGCCTGTGAATGCGGATCGGTGCTGAAGGGGCTGCTCAAGCCCTGGCAGTGTCGTGTCTTTGGGACCGGATGCACCCCCGAGAACCCGATCGGGACCTGTATGGTCTCCCCCGAGGGCGCCTGCGCCGCCTACTACAGCTTCGCCCGCATCTAGCGGCCTAACGCGCCGAATCGGCGCGGCGCAGCCGGCGCGACGGAGCCGGCGTGACGCGGGGCGAACAAGCCATCTGGGGCGCGCCTGCGCCTTCAGCCTCGCGTTCACCTGCGCGCGCCTGCGCCCTCAGCCTCGCGTTGCTACTCGCTCTTGGGCGCCGCACGGCGGGCCGCGCGCCTCTTGGCGCCGTCCCACGTTAGGGTGGCCTACGTGGTAACAGAGTTAGGCGCGCTGGAAAACAATCTTGGCATCGAAATATTGAGTGCTGAGATTGATGAGGTGGTCGGGCGGATGCCCGTGCGGGGTAACACTCAGACCTTCGGGCGCCTCCACGGAGGCGCCACGCTGGCCCTCGGCGAGACTCTCGGCTCGATCGCCGCCGACCTGCATGCTGCGGCGACAGGCCGCCTGGCGGTCGGTGTTGACATCAACGGGACGCTCCATGCGGCCGCCCGCACTGGATATGTGATAGGCACTGCTGTCCCGGTCCACTTGGGCCGCCGCATCACCACGCACGAGGTCACCATCGCGGACGAGAACGGCCGCCGGGTCGCCACGGTTCGCATCACCAACATGCTGGTCGAACCAGCCGAAGAATAATCCGCCCCGGCGCCCTCGCGGCGCAGGCCGACCCGCCGGCCACGGCGAGCCCACGGGCACAGGCCGGGTCAGGCCGGGTCAGGCCGGGTCAAGCAGGGTCAGGCAGCGTCCGCCGCGTAGACCACACCGATCCGGGCACGGATCTGGTCCAGAGTCTCCATGATCTCGACAGATTGCCACAGGGGCATGATGGGGCTTGTCGTGGCCCCCGCTTGGATCAGCCGCTCAAGTTCGCGGGCCTCGAACTGCATACCGTGGCCTGGGACCGACCCGTCGAAGGTGTCCAACAAGCGTCCATCCGCGCCGTAGGCCCGCATCAGGGTGGGCCTGTACCACACCGGATCAAAGTCGATCCGCCCGGCGCTGCCGATCACGCACGCCCGGTTCGGTCCGCCCAGATCAGACCCTGCCACCCAGTACGCACGTGCGCCCGAACCATAGTTGAACACCGCAGAGACCCGCTGATCAGCACCGGTTGAACGCAGCAGAAAAGACACCGCCTCAATCTGCTCCGGAGCACCAAACAAGTCATAAGCGAAAGAAACAGGATAGACACCCAAATCAAGCAAGGCACCCCCGCCCAAGGCCAGATCATTCAAACGATGGCTGGGGTTATCCGGAAGCCTCTGAGTGTGGTCCACAATCAACCCCACAGGCTTGCCGATCACCTCCTGGTCCAACAAGGTGTGCAGCCGCGCCATACCCGGCAAGAACCGGGTCCACATCGCCTCCATACAGGCCACCTCGGCCTGCTTCGCCGCGCTAGCAATGGTGGTCGCCTCGGCCGCGTTGATCGCCAACGGCTTCTCGATCAAGACCGCCTTACCCGCCTCGATCGCGTCCAACGCACAACGCAAGTGGAGGGTGTGCGGGGTGGCGACGTAGACGGCATCGACCTCCGGATCTTCCGCCACCGCCCGGTAGGAGCCGTGCGCCCGTCTGGCGCCAAACCGGTCCGCGAAAGCCTGCGCCTTCGCGATGTCCCGCGACCCAACAGCCACCAGTTTGCTGCCACCGACCCGCAAGTCGGCCGCGAACTGCCCGGCGATCCACCCCGTCGCCATGATCCCCCAGCCAATCTGACTCACTGGATCTTCACTCCCTCCAGGGCTAACAATGCCCTCTTGACATGCTCCCGGCCAGCGTAGCCCCCGAGCGACCCATCTGACCGGATGACCCGGTGGCACGCCACTACAACGGGCACCGGATTCGCGCCGCACGCCCGGCCCACCGCCCGCGCCGCGCCCGGACGTCCCAGCAACGCCGCCACTTCGCCGTACGATGCCGTCCGCCCATACGGCGCCACCGCCAACGTTTTGACGACCTGCCGGGTGAAGCCTTGCGCCAAGCCGAGGTCGAGCCGCAGGTCAAACACCCGGCGCAGCCGATTGAAGTACTGGTCGAGTTGGCGCTTGGCGCCATCCAGCCTGTCCGGTTCGTCAACTGGGCAGGCTGATAGCCGCGCAGCCAACTGTTCCCCGAGTTGATCAAGCCGGTCTGAGTCGAAGGTCACCTTAACCAATCCCAGTTCGGTCGCAAACAGGCCAAGCCGCCCAATCGGAGTGTCCAACGTCGAATGGGCGAGTGTCACAGCGCCGTTGCTCATCCGAACATTGTTCCACCGCTGGCAATAGCTGGCCTCGTCCCCATGTACCCTGGCTTGGCTCAGCTATCCAGAAACGAGGAATCAAGTGCCAGTCAATCCGCGCCGCGTCCGGGCCAATCTGCTCTTGTTGGCAGCGGCCCTGTGCTGGGGGCTGGCCTTCACCGCGCAGCGGGTCGGAGCCGATTATGTTGGACCATTCAGCTTCAACGCGGTACGTTTCGCCATGGGCGCGGCCCTGATCAGCGCTGTTGCGTTGGGTTTGGATTTCAAACGCGGGACCAGTGCG
>JAITJY010000146.1 GCA_031278675.1 Bifidobacteriaceae bacterium | reverse complement strand
AGGCGCTATCCCCCCTTCTGATGCCGTCCCCCCGCCAGGTGCCTTCCCCACCAGCCCAGCGTGGCCGGCGTTGCCTCCGGGCCAGGTGGGCGGCCCAACGACAGGGAGGCCCTCCCTAGATCTGGACTCCTCCCCGCCCGCAGCCCTGGCGCTCGGCGCGGAAGCTGCTAGAGCCGACGCAGTCGGGGCCGGCACGGCCCCCCCAGGACAATCTGGGCCAGACTCGACTACCCCGAGAACGCCGGATAGCCCCCGGAGCGGAGCCCCGGAGGGAGCTACCCCCAGCCCCTCAACCGCAGGTGCGGCGCAGCCCCCAGGTGCACCGACAGCTAGCGGCCAGGGCGCGGCGCCAGCCTCAGGCGGGGCCGGGCGCCAGGGCGTCACCGCAGCCGGGGCGCCAGCGGGAGGTGGTGCTGGAAGTATAGGGCACGGCATCGTCGATCAAACAGATGTAGTACCCCGTCCGGGTGTCGGCACGGGGGGCACCCACGCCTTGCCGCTGGCGCGGCTGGCGCCTACCGCTCACCGCGCGGCCTCCGGGGAACCGCCCAAACGGCGGCGGGGGCGGCGGAGGTGGATCTGGGTGCTGGTGGCGCTGGCGTTGGTGACCGGCGGGGCGGCCGGTGGGGCGTACTGGTACTTCGCGTTCGGGCCTGGTTCGCTGGTCAGCGTCCCGGATGTGGCAGGCGCCGAGCGGGCGATCGCTGAGGCAGAGCTGGCGGCGGCGGACCTGGCGGCGCGGGTCGAACTGATCAATTCCGATGGCGTGGCGGCCGGGCTGGTGATCTCGACCGACCCGCCGACCGGCGAACGCTTGGAGCCGGGCTCGATCGTGACGCTGACTGTGTCGTTGGGGATAAAGATGGTCAGCGTGCCGGGCGAAGGCGTGATCGGAGTGGGGGTGGACGAGGCGAAGAGCGTCCTGGCGGCGGCGGGGCTCGACGGCGAGGTGGCTACGGAGTTGGTGTACCACACGGAGGTGGCACAAGGCCTGGTCATCTCTGTGACTCCGGAAGCCGAGGCGACCGTGGCGCACAACATCCCCGTCACGCTGGTGGTCAGCCAGGGGCCCGAGCCGGTCGATGCGCCCCAGCTAACCGATTTGACCTTGGCTGAGGCGCAGGCCGCCGCCGACCCGTTCGAGCTGACGGTAGTCAAAGGTAGCGAGGAATACAGCGAGACCGTGGCCGAGGGCCTGATCATTTCCCAAGACCCCACTTCCGGCACGGGGACGCACCGCGGCGCAGAGATTTCCGTGGTCGTCTCGTTGGGGATGCCGTTTGTCGAGGTCCCCAACCTGTTCGACATGCCGTACGATTCCGCCGTCGCCGCCCTCGCAGAACGCGGCCTCAAAGCAGAACGGGCTGGCGCAAGCTGGGGCCTGAACCGGGTCTTGCTGAGCGACCCACCCGCCAGGACCGATGTCCGCAAGGGATCGACCGTGACCCTGACCGTGGTGTGATCCGGGGCGTGATCCGGGGCGTGATCCGGTGTGTGATGCGATCCGGTGTGTGAAGCGGTCACCGTACAGCGGGTTGATCGCCATCGCCGCCGCCAAGGTTGTCGAAGCGCTGATCGGCTGATCCCGCAGACGGACGGTCGTTTCCGGCCCGCTGGGCCTTGGCTAATCGTCGGCCACAGTTGGGGCCATCGCTGTTCGCACCCGGTCCTCGGCCACATCCATCAGCTCCGTGCGAGAGTGCACGTCGAGCTTCCGATAGATGCTCTTCGTGTGGCTCTTGACGGTCTCCTCCGACACATGCAGCTACTCACTCGCGTAGCGCCGCGTCCGCCCGCGCATGAGCAGGAGAAACACCTCCTCCTCCTTAGCGGACAGGCTATGTTCGGCCGCCAAGAGCTTGCAGGCGGCGACCAAGGCTCTGGGGCCTCAGGAGGCACTCCGGCCACGCCCGAAGGAACGCTGTCCTATGCGTCACTGGACCAGAAGTGGGCTTTTGAGATCGCGCCCGAGCCGATCAGCGACGACGAGAGCACCGAGACGATCGAGGCCGATGTCGTCGTCATCGGCGCCGGCGTCTCCGGGTTGGTGACGGCGAATTCCGCCGCCGACCAAGCCAACCGGTACCTCGAACAACGCGGCCCCGACCGGCCCGCAGGGCCGCAAGGCCCCATCGGACCCGTCGGCACCACCACCCGGCGCCAACCCCGGACCGGCCACCGCGACCAGGGACCGGCCATGTGACCCGCGCCTGAACACACCCCGGCAGGGCCCGAAAAACCCGCCGGGGCTCCGCGCTGCCCCCGGATCGGTCCACCGCATGGTCACCTTTTGGTCCACTACCCCCCGAGCCGACACAGCCCGCTCCGGGAGCCGCGAGCCGCCCTCCCGGAGCGCCCCACACGACCAAGGGGACCAATCCCGAACCGCCCCGGACAACAGAACCCCGGCACGAGCAACGCTCTGACCAGGGAAAACGTCGGGCTGGCGGGATTTGAACCCACGACCCCCTGACCCCCAGGTGCGCTGGGTAGGCCTTTTAGCGCCCTCATCTCGGGTTATGCCGTTCCACCGCTTGCGTGAGACGTCAGATTTTTGCTGCTGTTGCTGGTTGGTGGTCCCCCAATTGGTCCACTTCGCGCGGGAGGTCTCCGGTTGCGCCGAGTCGGAGCCACAATGATGCCTCGCTCATCTATACGTTGGCTGCGCGTCGACCCGAAACCATGCTCCCGTTCTCGCCACGCCTTGCCAGGCGCAGCAGA
>JAITJY010000064.1 GCA_031278675.1 Bifidobacteriaceae bacterium | reverse complement strand
CTGCCCTGCTGAAGGCCACTTCAGGTACTCTAGGTACCGAGCAACACGGCGAACAGCCGCGTCCGACAAACTGACCACTGCACATACCTAAAGGAGAATCATGGCCCAGGCCAAGAAGGCCGCCACCAAGCGGCAGCTTGGACCGATTGGCCGGTTGATCCGGTTCATCCGGCAAGTGGTGGCGGAGCTAAAGCAGGTAGTGCGGCCCACCCGGGAAGAACTTTGGACCTATTCCAAGGTTGTGGTGGTGTTTGTGCTGATTGTGATGGCGTTCATCTTCGGTGTGGACTGGTTGGCGAACCTAGGCGTAATGACCCTATTTGGTTAGACGGGTCCGCGCGAATCGATGAATCACAAAGAAAAGGGAATTGCAGTGACCGATCTTGAGGCCGGCCCAGGCGCGCCGACCGCGCCAGATGAGGCGACCGGCCAACCGCCCGTAGCGACGGATGAGCTCGCATCGGTGGACGATGCCGCAGCGCCCGGCCAGCCGTCGACGGATGAGCCCGCATCGGTGGACGATGCCGCAGCGTCCGACCAGGCGTCGACGGATGAGCCCGCCGCAGATGAGGACGCAGTCGAGGATCAGACCGCAGTGGACGAGGCTGCGGCGCCCGGCCAGCCGGCCGCAGATCAGCCTTCGGCGGCGGAACAATCCGTCCAGGACCAGATGGACGCATTCCGGCGCGACCTGGCGGCGCGGCCAGGCGAATGGTATGTGGTGCACTCGTACGCAGGTCAAGAGAACCGCGTCAAACACAACCTGGAGACAAGGATCGCGTCACTGCACCAAGAGGACGCAGTCTTCGAGGTCCAGGTGCCGATGGAAGAAGTCACCGAGATCAAAAACTCGCAACCCAAACTGGTCAGGCGGGTGCGTGTACCCGGCTACGTGCTGGTCCGGATGGACCTCAACGACCAGTCCTGGGGAGTGGTGCGGCACACGCCAGGCGTCACCGGGTTCGTGGGCCACACCCACCAGCCGGTCCCACTCACGTTGGATGAAGTGATCGCCATGCTCGCCCCCAAGTTCGAGATACCCGGTGACGTAGCCGGTCACGGAGGCCCCACAGCTGATCTGGCCGCCTCCGGCGCCGTCTTCGCCACCGATTTCGCAGTGGGCCAGAACGTGACCATCACCGACGGCCCGTTCGAGACGCTCGCGGCGACAATCTCCGAGGTCAACCCGAAGACCGGCAAACTCAAGGTGCTAGTTTCTATCTTCGGCGGCGAGACCTCCGTCGAACTCGGTTTCAGCCAGGTGGCCAAGCAACAGTAGGCTCTTAGACGCCCAACTCCGTTGCTGGGTGGCGGCCTCTACGCGGCTGGTGTGGAGACGGCATCGGGCAAAGGCAGCGAACTGCGGGCCGGGAGACAACCGGCTGGGCATTAGCCAAAAAACACGAAAAGGGGAAGAAGAGGACCCAAATGGCTCCTAAAAAGAAGGTGTCCGCACTGATCAAATTACAGATCCAGGCGGGCCAAGCCAATCCGGCGCCACCCATTGGGCCGGCGCTCGGCGCCCACGGCGTCAACATCATGGAGTTCTGTAAGGCGTACAACGCCCAGACCGAAGCGATGCGTGGCAACGTGGTGCCGGTCGAAATCACGGTGTATGAAGACCGCTCGTTCGCGTTCATTTTGAAGACCTCACCGGCTGCAGAACTAATCAAGAAGGCCGCCGGCCTGACGAAAGGCTCCGCTACGCCGCACACGGTCAAGGTTGGGACCATCACGCGGGACCAGGTCAGCCAGATCGCCCAGACCAAGATGCCTGACCTGAACGCCAACGACCTTGACGCCGCCTCCAAGATCATCGCTGGGACCGCCCGGTCCATGGGCGTAACAGTGGTGGACTGACCAGTTTGTAAACCAAGTAGTGGCAGGGCCGCGCTGGCCCACACCACAACTGCGAACCGAAGGAAAAGCAGATGACACAGCGCTCTAAGGCCTACAAGCAGGCCAACCTCCTGGTTGACAGGAGCGAACATTATTCCCCGTTGGCCGCCGTCCGCCTAGCCAAAAAGATTGCGGGCGCGAAATTCGATCAGACCGTGGAAGTCGCTTTGCGTCTCGGGGTTGATCCCCGCAAGGCAGACCAGATGGTCCGAGGCACCGTGAACCTGCCGCATGGGACCGGTAAGACCGCCCGGGTTGTGGTCTTTGCTCAGGGCGATAAGGCCACGCAAGCACTTGAGGCCGGCGCTGACGAAGTTGGCGCCGATGACCTGATCGAAAAAGTGGCCGGCGGCTACACCGATTTCGATGCTGCCGTCGCTACCCCCGACCTGATGGGTAAGGTGGGCCGGTTAGGCCGCGTCCTGGGCCCGCGCGGACTGATGCCGAACCCGAAGACCGGCACCGTGACCATGGATGTGGCTAAAGCTGTCGCCGACATCAAGGGCGGGAAGATCGAGTTCCGGGTTGACCGGCACGCCAATTTGCATTTCATTATCGGCAAGGTGTCTTTTCCCGACAAGGATTTGGTCGAGAACTACGCCGCCGCCCTCGACGAGGTCCAGCGCCTCAAGCCGTCCACGTCGAAGGGCCGCTACCTGCTCAAAGGCACCTTGGCGACCACCATGGGCCCAGGTATCCCGTTGGACGTCTCGAAGACCCGCAACCTAGCAGCAGAAGACTAAAACTCCCCCGGACGATGCCGCCCCGCGCTCGCCTCCGCGCGCCTGCCGGGCACTTTTCCCGGTGCGCCCGGGGGGGCACCGGCCCGCGACCTCGCGGCCGAGGACTAGGCTCCCACCGCCGATGCCGCCCCGCCCGCCTGCCGGGCGCTCTTCCCGGTGCGCCCGGGGGGGGGGCGCCGGCCCGCTGCAGGCGTTGGGCTGACCGGGGTTCGCGCGGGGGCGCCGTAGCGCAGCGCCGTCAGGCGCCTTGCCAGACCGTGTCGAACGGGGTGTGGCCGGCGACGCGGGCTGTGATCCCACGGGTGATGAAGGCTTTGGCGGTGCGGACGGCATCGGACAAGGGGGTGCCCTTCGCCAACTCGGCTGTGACTGCGGAGGCGAACGTGCACCCGGCGCCGGAAACCCGCTCCTCGCCGATCTTCTTCACCGCGAAAACCTCAGTGGTGATAGCGCCGGTGGGGTCGCGCTGGACCAGGACATCTACGGCATCCGGGCCGGGAAAATCGATCCCGCCTTTGACCACGACGCCCCGAGGACCAAGGTCCAAGATGCGGCGGCCGGCCTCGGCGAGGTCTTCGATGGTCGTCAGCGAATCCAGCCCCGCCAGCGCCCGAGCCTCAAAATTGTTCGGCGTGACCACACTGGCCAGGGGCAAGATCTGGGTTTTCAAGGCGTTATCGGTGTTCAGGGCTGCGCCCGCCTCCTGGCCTTTACAGATCAAAACGGGGTCTACCAGGACGTGCCGCCACGGCTTGGAACGCAGGGCGCGGGCTACGGTGTCAATGGTTTCGGGGGTGCCCAGCATCCCGATCTTGACCGTGTCCAGGTCCTGGGCGGCATTCGCCGCCTCAAACTGTTCCTCCAAGACCCGTGGCTCAATCGGGTAAAAGCGGTGCGCCCAGTTCGCGTTCGGGTCGAATGAGACGATGCACGTGATGGTCCCAATCCCATAAACGCCTAGTTGCTGGAAGGTTTTCAGGTCCGCTTGCAGTCCGGCGCCGCCGGTAGCCTCAGAGCCTGCTATGACATATGCGAATTTCAATTCCGGTTTCCTGACTGGTAGTGGCCTAGGAGAGTTGAACAACGCTCTCCCAGGGCGTCCGACAACGCCTGTCTGGCGCGTTTCCGCTGGTGAGAGCTTCGCTCTCCCCTGTGCGGGCGCGGTCGGAGCGTGGTTATTGACCACGCTCCGGGGCTGGGCGGGGGCGGGCCCGGGCGGCTCTATAGTACTGGACCATCCCTTGGGCGGACGGATCAAGGTTGACAAAGGCTGCCTCATTGCCGGCCAGGGCGGGTGTGACCTCGAAGGCCAAGGCTTTGCCGAGTTCAACCCCCCATTGGTCAAAGGAATCGATCCCCCAGATGGCGCCTTCCACGAAGGTGATGTGTTCGTAGAGGGCAATCAACTGTCCCAGCACGCCTGGGGTCAGGGCTGGCGCCATGATGGAGGTCGAGGGACGGTTGCCGCTAAAGGTGCGGGCCGGGATCAGATGATCGGGGGTGCCTTCGGCGCGGACTTCATCGGCGGTTTTGCCGAACGCCAAAGCTGATGTTTGGGCAATGAAGTTGGCGAGGAGCAGTTCATGGACGTCCTGGCCGGAGTCCACCAGCGGCACTGGGGGATTAGCGAAAGCAATGAAGTCGGCGGGCACCAATTGGGTGCCCTGGTGTAGTAGCTGGTAGAAGGCGTGCTGACCGTTGGTGCCGACCTCACCCCAGACCACTTCACCGGTTGTGGTGGTGACTCGTGAACCGTCCCAACGGACGGATTTGCCGTTGGACTCCATGGTCAGTTGTTGCAGATAGGCCGGGAAGCGGGCCAGATGCTGCGAATAGGGCAGGATGGCGTGTGTCCGGGCGTCCCAGAAGTTGACATACCAGACGTTGATCAGTCCCATCAGGGCTGGCACGTTGCGTTCGACCGGTTCAAGGCGGAAGTGCTCGTCAATGGTGGCGAACCCGTTGAGGAACTCCCGGAACACATCTGGCCCTAAGGCAATGGCCAGCGCGGTACCGATCGCTGAGGTGACGGAATACCGGCCGCCCACCCAGTCCCAAAAACCGAAGGTGTAGGCGGGGT
>JAITJY010000421.1 GCA_031278675.1 Bifidobacteriaceae bacterium | reverse complement strand
CCCGACGGCAAGACTCATCAGGAACGTCAGAAGCGGCAGAACTCAAAACTTGGGGCCTCAATAGGCACCTTCGTTGCGAAGCACGGCTCTCGCAGTGCGCAGGAGTAGCTGAAGGTCGACGAGGATACTCCAGTTCTCCACATAGTAAAGGTCGAGCCTAATTGACTCCTCCCAGCTTAGATCGGATCGGCCGGAGACCTGCCACAGTCCGGTTATACCGGGTTTCACCAAGAATCTGCGGTCCATCTGCTCCTTGGTG
The DNA here is from genome assembly GCA_031278675.1 of Bifidobacteriaceae bacterium. Lineage (GTDB taxonomy): Bacteria > Actinomycetota > Actinomycetes > Actinomycetales > WQXJ01 > JAIRTF01. The sequence goes on along the minus strand of JAITJY010000421.1, from coordinate 2,837 downwards.
TACTGCTGCACTTCGGCCCGAAGCGGCGGGCGGGGGCCCACCAACGACATCGAGCCGGTCAGAACGTTGATCAACTGAGGGAACTCGTCTACCGACCAACGACGCATCCACCGTCCGATGGCAGTGACTCGTGGGTCGTCCTTGATCTTGAACAACACTTCGTTGCCTGCGCTGCGCTGATCCTCGAGGTGATCAAGCTGCTGGTCGGCGCCGGCCACCATTGAGCGGAACTTCCACATCACAAAGTCGTCGCCGTGCAAACCTACCCTGCTTTGGCGATAAAAGGCCGGGCCCCGCGAGGTGACTCTAACAAGAATCGCCAAGACACCAAAAGGAACCGCCAACACCAGCAAGCCCAGCGCTGCCACGGCCAAGTCAATTGATCGCTTGGCCAACGCCCGCCCCCCTGAAAACGTCGGGAGGTCCACATGCAACAAACTAAGCCCCGCCACGGGGCGCATCGAGACACGCGGGCCTGCCACGTCTAGCAGTTGCGGCGCAACAATAAGATGCTCAGTCCTCGGGTCCAATGCCCAAGCAAGCTTTCTGACTGCCTCCGCACCCATGAGCGGACTGTCAGCGACAATGAGAGAGTCCCCCATCAGATCACGCATGACGTCGACCGCCGCGTCGGCGGAAATGATGGGGAGGCCCAGGGCACGGATCGCCTCAGGCGGTTCCGCATCTTCCGTGAAAGCTATCGCTAAGACGGTATAACCCGACACCGGTGATCGGTCTAGTTCCGCGAACAGGCGCGCCGCGCCTTCCCCAGAGCTAGCGACAACCACAGCGCGCTGCGTGTACAGGCCCTGACGCGCCCGTTTGATCACAAGCCAGGACCGCCACAGCTTTCTGGACGAAAGAAGCCCAAACAACCCCAAGGGGAAGGCCAGCAGCAGATAGCCGCGCGCGACATCGAGTTTGAGCATCAACGCCGCGATGGCGACCAGGCCGGCCCAGAAGAACGATGCCGTCAGCACCCGGCCGTATTCTGCCGTGCCTTCGCCGTAGATCAGGGGATCGCGCGCGCCCGCGAGGCTAAGAGCCAGCATCCAGCCAATAACAATCAACAGTGACACCCACCGATAGGAGACGACTCCCGATCTGCCGAGACCAGTGGAAGGATCTCCCGGGCCGCCGAACCAGATCATCTGAGCGCCCCACACAGCCCAGACCACAACCATCAGATCGGCCAGCCAGAGCCGGAGAGAATAGACCCGGCGCCACGACAGCGCAGCGAGCGGCGTTACCAGAATAGGGCCTTGCGCTCTCCGCGCGGCCGACCTCACCAGCAACAACGCCACGAGAGCGAGAGCCAAGACGCCAATACCAACACCGACCCAGGCCCAGACCAGCGTCTCGCCGAGAACTTGCCTGATCGGTCGGCTGTAACTCGCCAGGCCATCAAAGTTGGGCTCGAAAACTCCTCCGAACAACCACTCGGGGACAAGCATTGCCATCAGCATGAGAGCCGAAAGAAGGCACGTCAGCACGTAGTAGATCGGAGCCAGTGGTAAACCCCCCGGCTCGCCGTCCATCACCTTGGACCTGGACACATTAGCCGGTTCTGCCGCCATTGGCTCGTCGCCGGGTTCGCGCCGCTCAGGTGGCGAGGTCACCTCAGGAGCTCCCTTCACGCTGTTTGGGGTAAGTCTGCCCATATTAGCCCAGCGCGCCGTCCCTGGCGGATAACGCACTTGGCGGCGCGCTGCCCTTAGGCTGACTGTCCTGTTCCCCGTGGTGGTCTACCCTACTTTGAAAGACCGGTCGAAGGCCGGAGCACCAGTGGCACTACTCAAAATCGAGGCAAGGCGTATGGCAGACGAAGCGGCAATCGCGCCCGCCGCAGAGCGCCCAGCAGCCGCCAGGAGCCAGGTGGCGGCCTGGCTGGGGCGGGTGCTGGCGCTGGGGGTGGTGGCGGGCGGCATCGTCGCTGTGGTGGTGGTGGCGCGGCTGGGGATGCTGCCCACGCTGTGGCTGGTACTGATCGCGGTGGTCTGCCTGCTTCTCGCTCTTGGTGTTGGGTTGGGCCTGTGGCTGACCAAGGCGCCGCCGCACTGGGTCCGGTTTGTAGCCTTGGCGCTGGTGGCGGTGGTCGGGATAGCAGGCGAGGCGGCGGTCCTGAAGGGGTTCCTCGACTACAACGAGTTTTACGAGGAGACCGCTCCGGCGCTGCCGACCCAGGACTACGCGGTCATCGCGCTGGATACGCACGCGCCGGGGGCGGACTCGCTGACCCGCGAGGTGATCGGGGAGATCGTCAGCGACCCGAACCGGGAGGCCGTCGAGGCCCACTTGCAGGAGCGCTACATGACCACCTTCGCGACCTGCCCCGACCCGACCGACCTGGCCAGCCAGCTTGTCGGAGGGCGGTTCGACGCGGCGGTGCTCAGCACCAACGTCTACGCCGCCTACGAGGAGGGCGACCCGGAGTTCTTCGCCTCCACGCAGGTGATCTACAGCTTCGACATCGAGACGGCTATCACGGCGCCATCGCCCGCTCCGAGTGTTCCGGTGGGAAGCTCGTTCATCGTCTACATCTCCGGGATCGACACCTCCGGGCCGATCAGCCGGGTGTCGCGGTCCGACGTCAACATCCTGATGGCAGTCAACCCGGACACAGGCAGGGTGCTGCTGGTCAACACGCCGCGCGACTATTACGTCCAACTCCACGGCACCGAAGGATCCACCAAAGACAAGCTGACCCACGCCGGGAACTTCGGGGTGCAAAAGTCGATCGACACGCTGCAAGACCTCTACGGCATCGAGATCAACTACTACGCCCGGGTCAACTTCTCATCTTTGATCAAGATGGTGGATTTGGTGGGCGGTATCGA
>JAITJY010000310.1 GCA_031278675.1 Bifidobacteriaceae bacterium | reverse complement strand
GTCAGGGGTCAGTTTGGTGTCCTGGTCCAAATCCTTGGCCAGCAAAGACGCCAAGGCACCCTCGAACCGGTGGGCGTCACTGGACGTGAAAGGCATGATCTCCTCCTTGGGCTCAAACGCGGCCGGTTCACCTGATAACGTGCCTGATCGCCAGGCGGCCGGCAATGGGCTCTTCGATATGAATTGACGCCGGGGCGAACTGGCTGACCGGGACCGACGAGTCCACCCCCGCGGTTTCCCCGGTCAGATTCACCCCGCTTTCCCTGCCCTCCAACTCGATTATGGCGATGCCGCCACTGGACTGGCGATAGTTCACCTCGAACTTCCACTCCACCTTGCCAGTCGGCCGGAAACGGAAATCGGCGCATTGGCCCACGTCCACCTGGAACGATGGCGCTTTGGCGGCTATGGCCACTTCCCCCGCGCCGTACACCCCGATCTGGACCTTGCCGCCCGCCTTCACCTGGCCGCCGCGCCCCCAGTACTCGCCCACCACCGCCCAGTCGGTCGAGGCGAACCGCAAAGACAGGTCCCGGCCGGCTTCGCACTCCCCCACCCTGATCCTTTCGGCCGTGCTAGCCGCGATCGCCAGATCGCGTCCGGCGCTCAAGCCCACAAGGTCCGTGCGTTCGCAGGTGGCCGCATAGAACACCAAGTCCTGCTCGGCGTGGCAGTCTCTGACCAAGGCCCCGCCGCCGTCCTGATAAAGCCTCAAGAACCGGTCGGCACGATCAAGCAACTCGACATCGTATCCCTTCAGGTGCAGCGTGGTGGTGTCCGGGGAGCCCGGCGTCCTGGCCAGCGTCGCCAGGTAATCGGCTGGCATCAACTGCAACGCCCGACGCAAGTTCGGCCAAGCCGCGTGGAAGTCCGAGGCGGCGAATTCCTCGAACTCCGCGATGCTGTCCACGTTCATCGCCTGCTCCGCGATCTGCGCCACCGGGGCTGGCCCCGTGCTGCTGACGGTCCGGGGGTCAGGGCGCGCAGCGGGACAGGGCGGCTAGAAAATCGGCCACTGCGGCGGCGGCGGGGGTTAGCTGGGCGGCCATTTGGCGGTAGACCTCGGGCGGGCGGCGGTAGGGGTCGACCACGTCGAAGTCAGCCGGGGCGAAGCCGCGAGACGCCCAGGCTCGCAGGCTGGAGGCCGCGGCCAGGGACGCGGTCAGAGACTCGCGGGCGGTGGGGGCGGCGTTGGGCTCGCGCGGGGCGGGGATCAGGGTTTCGGGCGCGGCGGCGGCCGCGACGGCGGCCAGTTCCCGCAAGGTGAAGATCTTCCGGCCCGCCGCCGGCCATTCGCGCACCAGCCACTCGCGGTGGGCGCGGGCCAGAGCCAGGATCAGATCCGCCCGGGAAACCAGGTCCGCCGTGACGGCGCGGGCCCGGTGCGGCGGATCCATCCGCACCCCCAGCTGGTCGAGCATCGCCCGCACCGGGGGGTCGACCGGCGCCCCGACCAAGGCGCCGGTCCCGGCCGAGGCGACCGCGACGGCATCGGACAAAACCCCGTGCGACGCCAAACGCGACGCGATCAAAGCCTGCGCCATCGGCGAACGGCAAACATTGCCGGTGCAGACCGCCAAAACCGCGAACCGCCCGCTCAAAACCGACCCGATCGCTTGGTCACTTCTTCGCCGCCAGCGACCGATGGGCGCGCCGACGCGAACCCGAGGCGCCGCCGCCTTCCGACTTGCGGGCGTAATAACTGCCGTAATACTCCGAGCCGACATCGGGCGAGAACGTCAACACCACCCCGAACACCTTCGCGTCCACCGCCTCGACCAAATCGACAGCCCTGCCCAAAGCATGAGCCTTGGTGCGCTTATACGCGGCCACCACGACCGCGCCCTCGGTCAGCTTGGCCAACAACGCCGCGTCGGTGAACAAATCCACCGGCGGCGAATCGATCATCACCAAGTCGTAATGGGACTCGAAATAAGCCACCAGGCCGCGCATCGTGTTCGAGCCGAGCAACTCGCTCGGATTGGGCGAAGTGTGCCCCGCCGGCAACACGCTCAACCCGGTCCCGCCCCAATCCTGGATCGCCTCATGCGGGGCGATCCGCCCGGCCAGAATGTCCGACAGACCCGGGGTGCGCGGCACATGCATGGTCTGGGCCACCCTCGGATGGCGCAAATCCGCGTCGACCAGCAACACCCGCCCGCCGGCCCGTGCCGTCACCCAGGCCAGATTGCACGTGGTCACCGTCTTGCCGACCCCAGGCCCCGAACTCGTGACCACGAACGACTTCAGATGCCCGCCCGGATTGACATACGACAACGACGTCCTAAGCGAGCGGTAACGCTCCAAAAGAATCGACTCGGGGTTGGCCTGCGCGATCAAAGGGTTCGCCGCCGCGTCGCGGTCGAACGCCACCGTCCCAAGCAACGGTTTGCCAGACGCCTGCCGGGTGTCCTCCTCGCTGCGCACACGGGTGTCGACCTTCGAGCGGACCACGGCCAAACCCACCCCGAACACCAAACCCAACAACACGCCGGCCATCGCGGTCCGGGTCGCCCCCAAACCACTCGGCGCGCCCGGCGGCGTAGCCGGCCCGATCACGTGTATCGTCACCGGGCTGACCCCATCCTGCCCGGCCGGCTCCAGTTCGTTGGTCACCATGTCCGAGAACGCGCCCGCCGTCGCGTTGGCGATCAACGCCGCCAAATCGGGATTCGGGTCGCGCGCCGTGATGTTGATCAACGACGTGTTAGTCGGCGAATCAGCCGTCACCTTGCCGGCCAACTCGCCCGCCGTGTACGGGACCTCCGCCAATTCGGCCACCGCGCCCAACACCGACGGACTGGTCACAACCTGGGTGTAACTGACCACCGCCTGACGCGCGTAGGTCGATCCCTGCACCAGATCCCCAGACGTCCCGCTATTGCGAACCGACACATAAAGCTGCGCCTGGGCGTTGTACTGCGGGACGGTCGCGGCGCTCAGAACCAACCCGAGAACCCCGCCGGCCAGCGCCACCACGCACACCAGCGCCCAACTCCGCTTGATCACGCCGATGAATTCGGGCAGGTCCATAGACCGCTTGCCTTTCTGGGGTCGAGGGCCGCACGCCGCCCTGTTTGAACACGACTCTCAAGGGATGCTACCGGAAGTGGCCGGGTTCGCCTGCTATCGGACCCCGCGCGCCGTCGGTGTAGCGCCCGGCCGGCGCTGGCACCGGCCCACCCAAACGCGGCTGTCGCACCAGGTTTGAACTGTTCGGCTTGGGTGCCCCCAGCGAGACTCGAACTCGCAACAGACCGGTTTTAAGCCGGTTGCCTCTGCCAATTGGGCCATGGGGGCCCGGCCGCCGCCGAATTATCATGGCCAGTTTAGGGGGCCTTCCGGGGCGCCTGGTCACGGGGCGGCGCGGGCGGCGGCCAGGGCGATTCCGTCCAGGATGTCGTGTTCCGAGGTCACCACGGTCTCCAGACGGCGGCCGTCGGCCCGGACCTCGGCCCGCACGCGCTCCAGCACCCGCGACCAAACCAGCGCGCCCGCCCCGATCACATCGACCCGGCCCGGATGCATGAACCCCATCCGCGCGCGCTCGGCGCGCGCCGCCTGCCACAACTCCCGGCAAGACCGCAACATCTGATCGACGCTCAAGACCGCCCCGTCGATCCGCTCCGGACGGTAGCTCTCCAGCCCCAAAGCGTGAGCCGTGATAGTGGTGATGGATCCAGCCAAACCGACCACAGTCGACGCCCGGCCGAGCGGGACGTGACGCGCGGCTTGGGACAAAACCCGGTCCACGGCATCGGCGGCCTGGCAAACCTCCAAAGCGGTCGGCGGGTCCGAGCGCAAAAACCGCTCGGTCACCCGGACGCAACCGACGTCCATCGAAAACGCGAAAGCCGGCTCGGCGTCCCCCAAAGCCAACTCGGTCGAGCCGCCGCCCAGGTCGACGCACAGGCACGGGCGGCCCAACCCCGGCGGCAAACCCGAAAGCGCGCCCGCGAAAGCCAAGCGCGCCTCCTCCAAGCCGTCGATCACCTCCGCCTCGACCCCCAGTTCGCGGCGCACGCCGTCAAGGAAAACGTCGCGGTTGGCGGCGTCGCGGGTAGCCGAGGTGGCCGCAAAACGCAATCTGACGACCCCCGCCTGGCGGCAAAGCCCGCCGAACCGGGCCACCGCGGCCAGGGTTCGCTCCAGCGCCTCGGGCGCGAACCGGCCGGTCCGGTCCACGCCTTCGCCCAGCCGCACGATCTCCATGACCCGGCGCACATCCCGCAGCCGGCCCCCGGCCGGGTCGACGTCCGCGATCAGCACCCGGATCGAGTTGGTGCCGCAGTCGATC